>CAYRLJ010000029.1:0-19208 GCA_964425025.1 uncultured Burkholderia sp.
TACCGGACGCGCCGCGAGAGGAGCCGGCGTCAACTGAAGCTGACGGGGGGAAGTGCGCTGTATTGGCGGGTGCATCACGATCTGGTTTATCGGCGCTGGTCGCCACAGCAAATTGCTGCCAGACTTCGCGAGATGCATCCAGACAGCCCCAACGAACGTGTCAGCCACGAAACGATCTACGCAGCGATTTATACCCATCCTCGTGGTGGTTTGAAGCAGGCCATGATCGAATCGCTGCGCCAGGAGAAGCCGGTGTGCGGCAACACGCGCAAGACGCTGGCTCGCAAAAGTTTCGTGCCGGAGGAACTGAGCATCATCCATCGGCCTGAGCAAATCGAAACACGCCAGTGGCCGGGTCATTGGGAAGGCGATCTCATCAAAGGCGCTTTCAATCGTTCTTGCGTCGGTACGCTTGTCGAGCGCAAGACGCGGTTTGTGGTGTTGTGCCGCGTGGACGGCTGCACGGCTCAGGACGCGCTGGAAGGCTTCACGCGCCAGATGAAGAAGCTCCCGGCGTTTTTGCGTGAGAGTCTGACGTACGATCGCGGATCGGAAATGACCTGTCATGTCGAGTTGGCCAAGCGGCTGAATCTGGATATCTGGTTTGCCGATCCCTACGCCCCCTGGCAACGGGGCAGCAATGAGAACACCAACGGTCTGTTGCGTCAGTTTCTGCCCAAGGGGGTGGACCTGTCAGGCGTGACGCAGATGCAGTTGAACGACATTGCCAAACTGATGAACGGCCGTCCTCGTCAAACCCTCAACTGGAAAACTCCTGAAGAGGCGATGGCGATGGAATTGGCCGCCGCTGGATTGGCTAAACGTTGCACTTGATTCTTGAGACCGCCCTATCTATCCATACCTGTGAGCAATCGGCTTATTGATTACGAAGAGTACTATGAAATAACAAAATCAGAGGCCGACAAATTTATGCGTGATGTCGATGCTGCTCGTCAGTTCGCAGACCGATGCCGGAATAGGTTGATGGATCATGCATTGATCATTCAACCTGGAGCAGATCGTGGCGTGGCAACCTGAGATTTGATCGAAAGTGAAACGTAGCTCAACGAGGTGTTGCGTTTGGTTGCACGTTTGGGCGGGTTCCTTGCTCGCAACGGCGACGGCGTCGGCTTGACGGAGCAATTCTGCAATTCGTACCAAAGTAATTCAAATTACTTGAATGTTTTTCGTTTCAACTTCGTGGGCCACATAATTCACGTGCTGCGCATGACCTAATAATGATCATGTCATCTTTCTCTGATAATCATACGCAAGCTTAACCATTTTCTGCACATATTCATCGTCCCCAGGCCAATCTATTAGAAACCTCGGATAAGACGGCGCATAGTCTCGAGCTTGAATGTGGTCCAGCATTTTTTGCATATCTGACTTGAGTTGCATCAGGATTTTCAGCGAGAGCGGCGCGGAGCCCCCGGACTTATGCACCTGGATTGCGTCATCGATGCTATCGATCGCGCCACGTATTCTATCTTCCATTAAAATGGTCATCGCAGTGATCCATATTTACACGGTTTCAGTACAAACATTTGCTCGGCCCCACCTGTGTATTGAGGTCCGAACTGGAGCTGCGGTGCAGCCAGTCCTTTCAGCCCGGCCTTGACCAGTCGCACTGCTTCCAGCTTGAATTCGAGCGTGTACTGCGCCCGCTTTGTCTTGCCTGTCATCGTTCTTCTCCTTGCTTGAGTTTACCTGTTCAGCAAGGGATTCGTTTTTCGGGGGCAAGCTCAGGGCCGCGTAGCGGCCCTTCGTTTAACATTCGCAACAGCTACAGAGCCTTTTTCATTGTTATCGCGGCTCGGCTGAGCTTCTCTAGCCGAGACCACCACTCCTTTTGCGACAGATGCGCAAGGTAGAGGTCTCCCAGCCACTTCACGTGGCATCGCGTGCGAATCTGCTCAAGCGCTTGCTCGCGCGCTGCTGTCGGGCAGGACACATCGCCCGCTGTTTTCAACAATTCTCTAATCTCTGCAGCTTCGCTGACGAAACCCGCAGTCTCAAGATCTTTGGCAACCAGCTCACTCTGTTCCGCCAAGGCAGTCATCTCTCAATCGCTCCCGTGTACTTCCCGCCAGCAGTTACTACCTGCCACCCTTGACCGGTCTTGTCGGCTCCCCACTGTAGCTGCGGCGCGACTTTGCCTTCGAGCAGAATTTGATCTCTGGTTAACCAAACGGGGTTCTCGACCTCAGCTGTATTACTGGGTGGAAGCGCCAATTTACTAATGCGCTCCGCCGGCGTTGCGCCGGCAGAGCTACGCGTTACGAAGACCCCAGAGGCTCTACCAGGCTCAGATTCGGTGATCACGAATCGATCTCCTGCTCTTCCCTGGCTCGCGTAAATTTGCCCATCAAAACTGTTGGTTATTTCATGTTGCTGCTGCTTCGAAAGTCCGCGACTACGCAGCAGCTGACGTGCGTTATTACGTGTGATCGGTATGCGGCGCAGGGAAACCGAAGGACATTCGGCTAAACCTAACGGATCAAACCATTGGACCGGCTCATGCACGTACGCGTGAGTTCGGAAGCCCCCCTCAAGCCCAATCGGATCGATGCTCAGATACTGCCCCGTCTCCGCATCGTAATACCGATTCAGATTGTAATGTAACCCCGACTCTTCATCGTCCCACTGCCCCGGGAAACGCAAGCTGGTATCGAGCCCCGCACCAAAGCCTTCCCCATCATTCGCTGCCCGCCCGCCGGCCAGCAGTCGCCCCCACAGCGTGGCTGCAGCATTCCATACCCGGTCGCCAGCATCATTAAATATGGCCTTCGGCATCCCGACCTGGTCGGCCAGTATCGGATAAACGCCATCGTCCGTTTCTTGCGCAAGCGGCGTGTAGTCCGACGACGAAATGTGCCATGTCACCGCCCGCCCCGTCGTACCGTCTCGCTTCTCCTCCCACCGTTCGGCTAAGACGTAACCGTCCCACAGAAATCGCACCGCCGAACGCCCGCCGAGAGCCCGCTTCTCGACTCGTCGATTGAAGGCGTCATATCGATAGATCCATATGCCTTTGTCCGGCGTACCGACCTTGATCAATCGGTTCAGTCCATCCCAACCGTAGTTCCATGTCTTGGGTCTAAAGCCAGGCTGCTCGACCGTTTTCTCGATCGTCCGGCCGCGCGCGTCATATTTGTACCGCGCGTAGCCGACGCGCTCGGGAAGCCCGCCAGGCAAATAACGATGACCATCATCCGGAGCCCGCGTACCGTGCGCCGCAAGATTCAAGTTTGCGTCGTAGCTGTAGTGCTCGGTGTTTCCAAGGGCGCTGCGAACCGTAGTCACCTGCCCACGCACATCGTGCCCGTACGTGGTGCTGTCCGAGTCCGTAAGAACGTGTGAAAGTTGCCCGGCCGAGTCGTAGGAATACACTTGCCGAGCAAGCGCCTGCATGGCGAGCGCTGAGCCGCTTTCGATGCTTTCGAACACCGACTTCGGCCCCGCAGCTTGTCGCTGCAACCGCCCCATGGCGTCGTATTGCCGCTGGAGCACGAATTCACCGACCTCGCGGCCCACGTCGCGCCCGAGGCCGTCACGCAAAATCGACATCGCGCCGACTTTCGTCAATGCGCCGAGCGGATCGTACTCATACTTCGTTTCGCGATGGGGCGTCATTCTCGCGGCCCGCACGCCCTGCGCATCGTATAAATGCCTAAGCAGATGACCGTGCTGATCCTCGCCGATCAATCGCCCCTTGTCGTCATACGCAAACCGCGTCACGTGCGTGGACTCGTCATCCACCTGCGCGGTTGCAAGCCGTCCTATCGAATCGTACGTGTAGGTCAACCTCACATCGCCCGCATCGACGCACATCAGCCTATCGGCGCGGTCGTATTCGTACCGCCACTGGCCGCCGTCAGGCAGCGTCTTTACGAGTAGACGGCCGACGGCATCGCGCTCGTACCGCGTGACTCGCCCGCCCCAATCGATTTCCGCAACGAGCCGCCCCGCGCCGTCGTAGCGGTACTCCCATGTCTCGCGCAAAGCATTGACGACCTTCGTCAGCCGCGTTGCATGATCGTATTCGAACTGCGTCACATGGCCGGCGGCGTCAATTGATGCCGTCACTAGATCGAATGGCCCGTACTCGTGCCGGGTTACTCGTCCTAACGGGTCAATGTGCTCGACCGGCAAACCCTCGCTGTTGTACCGTGTACGGATCTGTGTGCCGTCGGCTTGCGTGATCTCGGACGCAATGCCGCGCGGATTGTGCGGCCCGGCTTGGTACTCGTAGCGAGTACTGCCGCCATCCGGGGCAATTTCTTCAAGTAGACGCCCCAGGGCGTCATAGACCGTGCGGAACTCCGCGCCCGTGGGCAACCGCGTCGAAATCAGCCGTAACTGCTCGTCGTAGTCGAGCCGCGTTTCACGGTCCTTTTCGACGACGCGTAGTAATTCTCCCCGCTCGCCATATCGATAACGTGTTGCCGTGCCATCCGGGGCAACACGCGCAATCAACCTCTGTAAGTGGTCATACTCGAAACGAACGCGGCCGCCGTGGGGCAGTTCGACTGCCGTCATCAATCGGCTGTTATCGTATTCGAAATGTGTCGTACGCCCGTTCGGCTCGTGTACCGCAATCAAGTTGCCGCGCTCGTCGTGCTCGAACATCGTGCGCCGTCCCAGCGCGTCCGTTTGACAGACAAGCAAGCCGAGCTGCCAATCGCTCAACGTGCGATGACCGAGCGGGTTCGTCTCGGACGTCACCAAACCGTCGTCGTTGTACTCGTAGATCCACTCTCCGTCGCCATCGATTACACGCGTGCGACGATCTTCGTAGACGAAGCGCCCGGTGTGGTATCCCTGACGTGTTCCAGTCTCGACAACGCGCCCTTCATCGTCGTAGCGGTAACGCACCTCGGTCTGATCCGAGTCGAGCCAACTCGTCATCCAGCCATGGGCGTCGTACGTATAGTGAAATTGCCCGTGCTGAAAGCTCTTGACGCGAACAAGCATGCCACCGTTATAGCCGTATTCGACAAGCGTCCGCTGCTGACCGGTCCCGTCTATAAGGACGATGTTGTCGACGGCTTGCTCTGAACCGTGATACCGGATCTCAAGCTCATATCCGTCCGTGTGTGCGAGCTTGGCAAGGCGGCCGTACGGGTCGTACGAAAAAGTCACCGCGTTGTCGCTCAGATCCTCGATACGCGCGAGCTTCGACGTGCCGCCGTCAACCAGCGGCGTAAAAACCAACACCTGTCGCGTCTCGTAGTCGAAAATGCGTGGCTCGTCTCGCTTGCCGATCATCCGGTAGCGCGGCTCCCGCAAATTGATGCCGTCTAGTGCTGCGTTGGGTGCAATGAACGAAATCGCTTGACCACCTGCGTTATGAAACCGCACGAGATAGCCATCCGTGAATTCGAGCCGTTGCGACCAGCTCGTCGACCATTTCGGCCCCAAAAGGCCGCTGTCTTCCGAGCGTGTGCGGTAACGCCGCGTAAGTTGCAACGGCAACACGCCCGGAATCGAAATATCGGTTCGAATGTCGACCATTTCACCCGTCGCCACATCAATCGGGTCTTTTTTGCAGGTCGATACTTCGTCTTTCTTGCCGGACACTTCGGCGGACTTCGTTGGCTCGCGTTTCGGTAGCGCGTCTCCCACCAAGCCACCAAGCCTTGCGCCGAGTAGGCCGCCAAATAGCCCAGCCAAAAATTCCTCGCCGGCTGTCAGTTCCGGATTCTTGGGACCGTACTGCCCCGTCGTCTTATCTACCCACACACTGTTGCGGCCGGAGTTGACCTTCGCGCTGCAGTGGGTTGAATGTCCGATGCGCACGAGCGGCAACCCGTTGATCGTGATCGTCTTACTACCTTCAACGAGGGGTTCGGGCGAATTCGAATGTTTCGAGCATGCCGTTACGTCGGTAACGCGCGCTGCCGCTTTGCCCTCGAACGTCACATTCTGTGATCCGCTCGCGATCGTTCCACAATCGCTTCCCATGCTCTGACTTGCCGCGGCAAGCGCTCCGCCGATACTTAGCCCGCCGGCCATGCAGGCACCGACAATTAACGCTCCCGCAATGCCGCCCGTCGCGACCGTCGCCGCCACAATGGCACCGATCGCGATACCGGCGGCAAGCCCACCCATCAGGCCGCGAAAGCCCGACGAATGCGCAATGCTGTCTCCAACGCACGCCGGATGTGGCCCCCCGCTGCCGATGGTCAAACCGAGCGCATCGCCAACGCGAGTCGCTCCCTCAGTCAGCGCCCCGGTTACTCCAATCTTGCCGAGCGCCCACGAGGCCGCCAGCGCAACAACTGCCGGTACTGCAGCCAATGACGCAGCACCGATCGCTGCCGCTCCGGTCGCGCCCGAGGCCACCGCTGCGGAACCCGCGGCATACGCGCCGTAGCCGACATCGGCGCCCATCATTCCATAGTTGGCGCCATCCACCCATTTCATCTGCCCCTGCTTGACCGCCTCGCCATCTTCGAGGGTCTGCAGATGCGCGAGCCTTTCGCTGGCGCTACCGGACGGTATGCCCGTATCGCCAGCGATATCGTTGTCTTTGTCGGCCATGATCGCGCAGCGGTCAGTTTGCTTCGTTCAGGTTAAAACTCTCGATGAGTTTTTGGACCTGTGTTCTCTGCGTCTCGCTGATCGAGCCGGGAGCGGTGAACGTCAACATCAGTACGCGCCTGCCGTACTCGACCATCGTCATCAGTTGATGGATGGGTTTGCCGTTGTTCAACCACCGGAACTCATGCGTATACGCGACGCGCCCGGAAACTTGCGTTTCTAAAGACGCTTCGGCCTCGTAGCCTGCGACCTGCTTGGCAAGTTTGCGCACTTCGTTTGCCGTATATTCGTGAAACTGCATCCCCCAGGGCAGATCCTCCCGAGTGATCACAAAACTCACACCTTCCGTGCCCGTCGCCGCCGAGACGAAAACGTTCATGGTCTTGTCGTGCCATTCGGATGGCAGCGACAATGTGCCTTCTTGCAGTTGATACATGTTGCCTTCCAGTATGCCGGGCTGCCGTTTATCAGCCGTTATCGGGATTGATGTGTGTGTTGCTCGCCTGAACCTTGATCTGCCCGTCGTCGAGATGGATAACGGATGAGCCCTTGTATATCTCGATCGATTCGGCCGTCATATGTATCTTCGTTCCACCGTCGCCACCGATCTTGATCCACAGCTCCTTCGCCTCCAAGACGTGCACGCCTGCGGGCGTCTGCTGCGTCGTATTGCCCTGTGCGACCACGTCGAGCAAATTGCCCGTCGATACGGTGGTTTGATGGTCGCCTTTGGCGACGTCGATGACGCGATCGCCAGCTAAAACTCTCGTGGTCTGCGCGTTCTCGACGACAGTATTCATATCCTTCTGCGCATGCATGAAGAACTCTTGCGAGCCGTTCACATCGGAGAAACGCAACTCGTTCGAGCCTTCCCCCTTATGCGTCTGGCTCCGAATTCCCATCGTCTGCCCCCCCGTCCCGTGATACGGATTAGCAGCCTCCCCATTGAACACGCGCCCCACCACCACGGGGTTATCGGGATCGCCTTGATTAAACGCCACGAGCACTTCTTGACCGATGCGCGGTATCGCCGAGCCTCCCCACCCATTGCCTGCCCAGGGCTGCGACACCCGCACCCACATCGAATCGCTGCCGTCCCGCTTCCCGCGCCGATCCCACGGAAAATGCACCTTCACGCAACTTCCGTCCGTATGGATCTCCTCCCCGGGCGGACCCACGACGATTGCCGTCTGCGTGCCCTGCATCGAGGGCTTAGGCGTACGCCGCTCGGGCCGGAAGGGAACATCGATCGGCAAACACGTAAACGTATTGCGATACGGTAGCCGCGCCGCCTGCTGCGTATAGTCGTTCACGGCTTCGTGCCGCACATGCAGAATTCCGAACTCCTTGCCGTTGTAGTTCGACGAGCGGTGATTGATCAGCGTAAATCGCCCGATCGTCGTCATCCCCGACGCGTAGCCGATGCCCGCAAACCGCCGTGCTTGCGCTTCTTCCGCTTCCATCGCATAGCGAACATAGCGCTCGCCATCGTCGAACCGGTCATACAGCGACTGGTGCTCGTACCGCTCCGTTCCTTGGATTTGCGAATGCTTGAGGCCTTGCGCCGGCGCCTCGACCTGCATCAATTGCGACGACGGCCGCTCGAAATTGAAGTCCCGATAAGTGACCTTGCCGACACGAAAGCTGAACGCCTCGTCCCATCGCTCGATCCCATCGCGCTCGCTCGCCGCGCTATCCGCGTGATACTCGATCTCGCCTAGCGTGGGCAATTCACGGAAGATAAAGTTGTCGTCGCCGATCGCAAGGACATGCTTGTCCTTCTCGTAGCGGAAAGTCCAAATCAACCCTTCCTGCTCCATCAATCGAGCACAAAAGTTGTAGTACGACTCGCCGTACATCACGATGTACTTCAGCTTCGGCCGCTCGCTGCGTATATCGAATTCGAAGTCGGAAAAGCCCTGTTCGTGGAAGATCGTGGCGAGGATCTCCCGCGGCGTCAGGTGTTGAAAGATCCGGCAATCCGTCGAGCGAGTGAGAAACCACAGCCACGGGACGACGGACATTTCGTAGCGCGTGACGGTGCCGGAGGCGCCGACTCGACCAAACGACACCACGTAGCCGTCGAAGTAACGGCGATCGTCGATTTTGCGCGATACCGCGACGATCCGCTCCAGGCTGACGTTGCGCGAACGCGGGTCCAGTGTGATTTTCACGCGCTGACCAACGATCTGCTGCGGCTCGATGTTGTTCTGGTGCGACAGCAGATCGAGGTGGATTTCCGACAGCTGGTTGACGTGCTCATCCGCGATCATCGCGTTGACGAGCAACACGTCGGGCCCGAGCGGCGTGTCGATCGTGACGTAGCGGTGGTCCTGAGTGAGCTTCGGTCTGGCGGACGCAATGCCGTTGATCGCGCTGGCGATCGATTCCGGCGTCTTGCCCATGAGTGCCATGCCGGCCTGCGCAAGTTGGATCGCGCTAGCCGTTCCACTCAGTAGTCCCGCGCCCGGCACCCCAGTGAGCGCGCCGAGCTGGCCCACCATCCCGGCCGCTTGGCCCAGGGTCGACAAACCGCCCGTCAAAGGCGCGCCGCCGCCGGTGTTACCGGTTGCTGCATAACTCATGTTTAACCTCTTTTTCTATCTCACCGGACGGTCCGGATGCGCTTTCTTAAATCATGGGCAAACGCCCGTCTCTTGGAGGACACGTGCGGATCACCTTTCCTGTGCGCGCCGATACGACAACCAATTGAATCGCACTATTCATCTCTACATAAGCGGAAAAAAATCGATCCATGACGCCGATCAGCACCCCCACGCTTTCTGACTCGAAACGCTGTTCGTCAAGCGCCAAGGTGATTTCAATTCCTCGCTCGAGGCCGCCTACTCCGGCAACGGTGGTCCACAACATCACACTGCGGCAGCGCAAGGAGGTCATTCCTTCGATATGCAAAGCCCGCTTGCCCGCATGCGTGGCAAGCTGGCGGAACAGTGCCTTCAGGCCGGCGAGCCCGAGCTGATCGAGGCGGCTAACGTGCGGCGTCAGTTGCGACAGCAACTGCCACCAGTACCCATGCGGCGGCTTCGGCCGTTCACTGCGCGTTGGCACCCTCAATAACACGATCGGATACTTGATATCGGTATTAGGCGCTTCCAGGTCGCCGCTCGGCGCGCCCACCGGCATGCCCGCCGGCAGGTTTCGGTTCGTGCAGGTGATCTTGATCGCCAGTTGCTTCGGGTCCACCTCCACGGCTTCGCCCTCCAGCTTGCTCAACACGAGCGCCGTTTCATATCCCGGCTTGTCTTGGGCGGCTCGCCCGTCGCGCCTCGACTCCCATGCCGGAGCGCCGTAGTACTTGCGGTGCCCGAAGCCGTGAAGCGGCTCGATCTCTTCACGCCGCGATGCGCCGTCGTGGCTCAGGCGCACTTCGTCGATCGACCACACCTCGGTGTCGGCGACGCGCGTCACGCCGCTCGGGACGACGGAATACCGAGGTTCCGAATAGCCTGGCACCGTCTCGCGCTCGGCCGGCGTCACCTCCCGCTGGAATAAATTGACGACTGGCGCACAGAATAGCTTCAGATTCTCGGCGCGCACCGTCGATAGGCGCTGCGCAGCCTGTGAATCGTGATCGACGTCTGCGATCGCCAAATGCAGCGTGACGGTCGTACCGCCTTTTCCTTCGTCCTTCAGCGCTCGCCTGAGTATCGAAAAATCAATATCGATAAAATGAAACCGCCCAGGGAATCCGAAATATTCCAACAGCAAGCGCAGCGGTAATTGCCTTTCCGGCGTGAGCGCAAATAGGCTGTCCGCGCCATCGAATCCTGCCGCGGTAACGGGCAACGCCTCGAGCGCCTGCCACTGCCCCCGCTCATCGAGATCGCCGAACGCCGCAATCGTACGCAGCAAGAATGCATCGAGCAGCGTGGCGACGATCTCCGGAGCCCCGTCGAGATACACACGAACGAGATCAGGGATTGCCGAAAAGCCCGCCTGTTTGGCAGGCGCCTCGAAGGTAACGGAGAATGTTCCTCGAGCGTTGTCGGGGAGCACCACTGCCCTCGGCGCCACCGCCACCGGCGCATAGCGTGCTTGCCTGATGGAAAGAGCAGCGAGGGTGACGTCATACACCGTGCGAAAACGGTATTTGCCGTGATGCGTAACGAACTCCGTTCCCCTTGCGATCGTGCGCGGCCCAACCGACGGATCGAGCTCAGCCCGGACCTGTGCGATGGAACACGAAGGAAACGGACGCAAAACTTCCGGGTGAAGCCGCTCGAGCATCGACGTTGGCAGTTCCGGATAGTCGTCGTCGACGCGAGCCGCGACGCGCGCGTTGCTCAGCGCGGCGGACTGCAACAAGCGCTCGACGTGCGGATCTTCGGAGCGCTCGCCGGCGATGCCGAGTCTCGCAGCCTCCTTCGGGTACCGCTCGGAGAACGCGCGCATCGATTTGCGCAACAGCCCCAGTTCGCGTTCATAAAAGGGCAGCAAATCCTCGGGATCAGGGCAATCAACCATGGCCCGCCTCGTCGGCCTTCACCCCGAGCAACTCCCGAATATGCGCAAGCGAACCATCATCCTTGACGACGGCGGCGAGCCACTCATGCAGCGGCATATCCGCCCATTCGGCCGCTTTGTCGGCAAGATAGGCGGCAGGACTGTGCGGTTCGGTCGAGCGCAAGAATCGCGCGACAGCGCGTAGCTGCGCGACCGCATCGGCGCGGCTTTGGATCGCGCCGGCGGCGCGCGCGACACCGAGGGCGGCAATATGGCTGGGCATCGAAGCCTCGAAAGAGGTAGCCGTCTTGAAACTAGGTTCGGCGCGCCCGGTAGCGCCCGCATCGGGTTGGACAGGCGCGGGCGTGGGCTCGAACTTAGCGCCGACATCGCGTCCAAAACGTTCGGCGAGTCCTAAGACGATCTCATAGGCCTCTTTCGCTTGCCGAAAGCTCGGCGCCGCCGTCCCGGCGCGTACGTCGAGCGCTTGCTCGAGCGCCAGCATCGCCTGCTCGAACGCCTTCAAATCCGTCAGCAGCGTCTTGTAGAAGGCGGGCGGCGTCGCGCGCTTGGCCGCTTCGATTTGTTCGAGCGACGGTTTGCCGCGCGCGATTTCGTCCGCACGCTCGGGATCGCGGCGCATCGCCTGAGCGACGTTGGTCGCGATCTCCCAATCGAGCCCACTGAACTCGCCCGCCGACGACTGCGTGAGCGATGCCCCTCGCAGCAATTGCGCCGTGCGGCCGACGAGCCAGCTCACGTTGCCGAGCCGAGATTCGGTGTCGTCGCCTTCGGGCAGCGGATGCACGTTCTCCCAATAGCGCTCGGCGAGTGCCGCGAGCAGCGCGTAGCCTTGCGAGAGGCCGGCCACGCCTTGCTTCATGGCAAGGGCTTCGGAAAGCCATGCAGCAAGGCGCAGGTCTTTCGTTTGAGTTTTGAGCAGCGACGAGCAGCGCTCGATCACGAAGCTCCAATCGGCTTCCTTGATTTCAGTGACCCATTCGCCCTGATCGAGCGACGGATCGTCGAAGCGGCGCGCGTGCTGAATCGCGTCGAAATCGTTGGAGAACAGCAAATCTTCGCCGCAGGGCGAGGCGCCTTCGAGCGGTGCAATGAGCGGTGCAAGATCGATGGGCATGTCAACTTACCTTGTAGTCGAACTCGCCCGACTCGAGCGCACGTACGGCGATGTGCTCGATGCGCTCACCCTCGGCGATGCGGCCGAGCACGTGCTGCGCGAGTTCGGGCAATAGCGTGCCATTGAGGATGTGATCGACGTTGCGCGCGCCGGAATCGACTTCCGTGCAGCGCGCGAGCACCGCGTCAACGAGCGATTCGTCCCACGAGAAAACGGCGCGATGATGCTCGGTGATACGCGCGCGAATCCGTTCGAGCTTCAGTTCGATGATCTGCGCGAGGACGTCATCGGCAATCGGGTAGTACGGCACGACCTTGACGCGGCCGAGAAACGCCGGCTTGAACGCCTTGTACAACTGAGGACGCAGCAGCTCGGCGAGCGCGTCGGCATCGGGCAGCGCACCGGGCTCCTGGTTCAAGCAAGCCTGCATCACGGCGGCCGAACCAATGTTCGACGTGAGAATGATTAGCGCGTGCCGGAAGTCGATCTCGCGCCCTTCCGCGTCGTCGAGCGTGCCTTTGTCGAAGACTTGAAAGAACATCTCCAGGACGTCGGGATGCGCCTTTTCGATTTCGTCGAGCAGTACGACCGAATAGGGATTGCGCCGCACGGCTTCGGTCAGCACGCCACCTTCGCCGTAGCCCACATAGCCCGGCGGCGAACCCTTGAGGCCCGACACGCTGTGCGCTTCCTGATATTCGCTCATGTTGATCGTAATGAGCTTGCGTTCCCCGCCGTACAGGATATCCGCCAGCGCCAGCGCCGTTTCGGTCTTGCCGACGCCCGAAGGCCCCACGAACAAAAAGACGCCGCGCGGTTTGTGCGGATCCTCGAGATTCGCGCTCGCGGTGCGCACGCGCTGCGCGATCGCATCGAGTGCGTGATCTTGGCCGATCACGCGCTCGACGAGCCGATCCGTCAGGCTCAGCACCGTGCCGATTTCGTCCTTGACCATACGGCCGAGCGGAATCCCCGTCCAGGCGGCCACAATCTCGGCCACGACATGCCCATCGACCTGCAACGGCACCATCGGGCTCGACTGCTGCAACGCGGCGAGCTTCGACATAAGCTGAGCGAGCTCCTCGCGCAAGGGCGCTTTCGCATCGGCACTCGTCGTCTGCGCATCGGACGAAGCCGTCGCAGAGGAAAATTCATTGCGCAGTGCTTCGATTCGCTGCGCCAGCGCCCGCTCCTGTTCGTAACGCGTCTCGTCGGCCGCCAGGGACGCGACATCGGCGTCGCGCCCCGCACGCAGCCGGGCGAGCCGCTCATCGTGCGTGCTGCCGGCGGTGCCCGTCGCACTCTCGCGCTCTAGCGCCGCGATCTCGGCGTCGATGCGTTCGATTCGCTTGCGCGTATCGTCGATCACGGCCGGCGTCGAGCCTTGCGCAAGGGCGACCTTCGCGCAAGCGGTGTCGAGCACGCCGATCGCCTTATCGGGCAGTTGCCGCCCGGTGATGTACCGGTGCGACAAACGCACGGCCTCGGTGATCGCCTCGTCGAAAATGCGCACGCCGAAATGCGCCTCCATGCGCGGCGCGAGCCCCCGCACCATCGCGCAAGCGAGCGCCTCGCTCGGCTCTTCGACCTTCACGACTTGGAAACGCCGCGCAAGCGCGACGTCCTTTTCGAAATACTTGCGATATTCGGCCCATGTCGTCGCGGCGATCGTGCGCAACTCGCCGCGCGCGAGCGCCGGCTTGAGCAGATTGGCCGCATCGTTCTGCCCGGCTTGGCCACCCGCGCCGATGATCGTATGCGCTTCGTCGATGAACAGGATGATCGGCGTCGCGCTCTTTTTCACTTCGTCGATGACGTTCTTCAGGCGATTTTCGAACTCTCCCTTCACGCTCGCGCCGGCCTGCAACAGCCCCATGTCGAGCACGTGCAGCGCCACGCCGACGAGCGGCGCCGGCACGTCGCCCGCTGCAATGCGCAGAGCCAGCCCTTCGACGACGGCCGTCTTGCCCACCCCCGCCTCGCCCGTCAGGATCGGGTTATTTTGGCGACGGCGCATGAGGATGTCGATCGTCTGCCGGATCTCGGCTTCGCGGCCGATGACAGGATCGATTTCGCCGTCGCGTGCGCGTTGCGTCAGATTCGTCGTATAGGTATCGAGCGCGGGCGTCTTCGACGGCCCCGCAGGCAATATCGGATCGAGTCCCGCGTCCCCCGCTCCAGCCGCATCGGCCGCCGCCGCGGAAGTCTCGGCCACGCGCTCCGCTTCGCGAGAGCCGGCGGTCGCTTCGTCGAACCGATGCTTCAGTTCCTCGACCGGCACGCGCGCGAAGATCGGCGACATCCGTTCGGCCATCTGCGCCAGTTCGGACGAAGCCAGCAGCGCGAGCAGCAGGTGCCCCGATCGGATACGCGCCGCATGCGAATCGAGCGAGGCGATGAGCCATGCCTGCTCGAACAGCGAAATCAAATGCTGCGAAAACACCGGCGTACGCGTATTGCCAGTCTTGAACCGCTCGAGTTCGCGTTCGAGATCCGTGCGCAGCACTTCGGCAC
The DNA here is from genome assembly GCA_964425025.1 of uncultured Burkholderia sp. Taxonomy (GTDB): domain Bacteria; phylum Pseudomonadota; class Gammaproteobacteria; order Burkholderiales; family Burkholderiaceae; genus Trinickia. The sequence continues at coordinate 14,663 of CAYRLJ010000029.1, forward strand.
TAAGCCCGCTCGCGCGCAGAACGATAGACAGATCGCTCGCGCTCTCCTCGATCAGCGCAAGCAACAAATGCTCGAGATCGACTTCGTAATGGCCGCGCGCGAAACAAAGGCTCGCGGCACGCGTCGCGGCATTCAGGCACAGCGCGTCGAGCTTGGAGATCAAGGTCTTGAGGGGGGTGCTCATGTCGGGTGATTCTCGCTTGTCGGATCAATGAATGTCGTTTAGTTCGTAACGCGCGTCGTCGCGGTCGCGTTCGGCCGAGCGTGTGCATAGGAAAGCGTCGTAGCCGAGCCGCGCTCCCTTGCCGAGGCAGCTCATGCCCACTTCCTCGCGCGCGAGCACGAGCGACACTTCGTATTCGGTGGTGATACCCGCGAGCAGCATGAGCATGCGTTCCAGCGCGATCGCGCGCGCCTCGTCGGGCAAAAAGGCTTCGTAGCCGCTCTTGCGTAGGGGGCCCACGACGATCCGCATGCGCATATCGCGCTGCCAAACGCGTTCTCCCGCTAACGCCGTCGCCCCGAGCGTCGCATTGGCCTTGCCGAGTACCGTCAGCCGCTCTTGCGGCACGGGGTACCACTTGCCGGAAAACTGTTCGACAGCCACGGGCGCCAGAAAGTACTCACTCAGCACAGGCCGCATGTAGGCGGACGACATCGGGCGATGACGCACCGGCAGTGCGTAGCCAGCGATCGCCTCGTCGATCACCGCGCCGCGCCCTTGCTGCAACTGCTCGCGCGCGGACGCGTCCGGCGTACCCGCCAGCGCCAGCAACAGCGGCAGGTAGCACTCGTTACGATCGAGTTCGTAGTGAAACGGCAGCCTGTTTTTTTTCCACGCCGCATAAAAGAGCGCCGTGGCGCGGCTCGAGAAAACGTCGAAGAATGCTCGGGCCGCATGGTCACGCTGCAATTGCTCCCGCGCAATCAACTGCTCCGTGTAGTGCAGCGGCAGCGCACCTTGCCCGCCGAGCAAGCCGAAGAACGCCGGCGTCAGCTCGACACGCTCGACTTTGCTTTGCGCGAGCGCGGCGCGCACCGCGTCGAGACCGGCCAGCGCCTCGCCGGCCTCGCCGTACGGTACGGCGTGTTCGAGTTCACTCGGCGGAAACGTCAACGCCAGGCTATTGCGGAACGCGACGCCCGGCTCGCCGCGTTCGCGGGGGGGCTGCTCGTCTTGCTTCGAGAACCACGTCTCGAGCACCCGAACCGCCTGAGCGAATTGAAACCGATACGGCTCGTCGAGCAGCCGCTCGACTACGCCAGTGTCGATGCCGCGCTGCGCGGTTTGCATCGCACGATCTCCTCGCCTGTGCGGCCAGCCAAGGCCACGAGTTGGACGAAACTGTTCAAGCGGACGAACAGGCTGAAGAAGGTGTCGAGCACGCGCACGAACGTGGCGAGGCTCGTGCCCACATAATGCGCTTCGTCGAACGTGAGACGTATCTCCACGCCGCGCAAAAACGTGGCATAAGGCCGCCCGGGCAGCCAATGCACGGCCGGCCTTTGCTCGATACCGACGATACCTGCGATGTGCCGCGCCGAGACGGCCGTGCGCCGTGCGTCGTAGAGCGTGAGCAGCTCTTTGATCGGCGCGAGGCCGTCCGCCGCCAGTGACACGTGGTTGAGCGAGAGATGCGAGACGAGCCGTGAGCCCATCGATGCGCCGCGCGGCACACGCACGCTCGGACTTGGCCGAGACAGCAAGCTGATCACGCCCGCGCCGGCATCGGACTGCGCGAACAGATCCCCGCCTTCGAGCCCGATCGCGAGCCGGGCCGGCAAATCCCGATTGGTGCAGGTAAGCGACATGCTCAGCGTCTCGGTACGTGCCTCGAGCGGGTCGAACTCGGCATCGACGATCGAAATCTCCATTTCGTAGCCGGGGCTGTTGCGCGCCACCCAATCGTTGCGGCGAGCGAACCAGTAACGGCCCGCGCGCGCCGCCTCGTCATGATGAAGCGCGTAGAACGGACGGAATTCCGTGATGGTTTGCCCGTCCGCCCGCATCTCGACACGCCGCACGTCATCGATCGAATACACCTCGTAGTTGGCAGCATGGCGCGCGTCGGCCACGACCGGATAGGCTACCGCTTCGTGACTCACATGGATCGGCTCGCCGCGCTTCGCGAACAAGTTGACGACGGGCGTGCAAAACAAGCGGACATGATTGACGCTGAGCGACTCGACAAGCCGCTCGATATGCAGCTCATCGCGCAACTCGCCTAGGGCGACGTGCAGCGTCACACGCCGGCAGCGCCCAGCGGTTTTGAGGATCGCCGCTAGATCGAAGTCGACGAAGTCGAACTTCTCAGGAAACGCGAAGTACTCCGTCAGAACGCGATAGGCGGGGTGCGACTTGGCCGGATAGTCGATCAGCGTGTCCTCGTCCGCAAAGCCGGCCGGCCCGATCGGAACTGTCGGCAGCGGGCGCCACAGGCGAGCCTCCGACGTCTCGACGTAGGCACCGATCGTCTTCATGAATAGGCAATCGGTCAGTGCCGCGATGAACGACTGCTCGCCATGCAGATAGGCCCGCAATTTCGACACGTCGAGCGCGCCGAGCGTGGCGTCGGGCGATATCGCCTCGAACGTAAACGACAGCAACGCGGAAGCGTCGCCAGGGAGCACGACGGAAGAAGGCGCGATCTCGGCGAGCGGCGTATGACGCGCGCGCACCAAGCGCAACGGCGCGAGCGTCACGTCGTAGGCCGTACGGAACTGACAGGGCACGCCGCGAATTTCGCGCGAAGCCAACGGCGTGCCGCGAGGGATCAGCACCGGCTGCACCGGCGCCTCCTCGTTCGGTAGGCCGAACTGAGCAATCGAGCAAGAGGGAAACGGCCGCAGATAGTGCGGATACAGCACCTCGAGCAGCGCTTCGGTAAATTCGGGACGATCGTCGTCGAGCTTTTTGTCGATGCGGGCCGTCAGCAGCGCGAACGCTTCGATCATACGTTCGACGTGCGGGTCGTCGCCCTGCTCGCCCGCTGACGCAAGTCGCGCCGCGATCTTGGGGTACCGGTCGGCGAAATCGCGCGAATAACGGCGCAAGAACGCCAACTCGCGTTCGTAATACGGCAGCAACGCTTTCATCTATGATCCCCGGCGCCCTGAGCCGGCAACACCTTGCCGCAGGGCGCTCATTTGCGCTCTTCTCGACTAGCCGAGCCCCAGTTCGCGCACTCGGGAACGCGCTGCGTCCGTGCCGCGGCGTGACCGCGTGACCGAATATTGCAAAGTGGACGCTTGGAGCATGGCGTCAAAGCTGACCGGCTCTTCGGCCGGATGGACGACAAGCTTCGCGCGGATGACGAAGTTCAGCGCGTTGGTCGATTGCTCGTTCACTTCAAGCGACACGCCTACGTCCCGCAGGCGTGGCTCATGCCGCGCGATCGCCTGTTCAATCGATTCGCAGATGAACTTTCTGTCGTAGTGACTCGCCAAGCTCAAGCCCGCAAAGTCGTTTAGCCCGTAAGTCAGCACGGAGCGCCGGCATTCGGGCAGCTTCGCCAGATCATCCTCGGTCATCACGATGCGTGTATTGAGCAACGCCTCGACGTCGCGCGCCACGCGGCTCTTGAGCTCATCGAGCGACCACTGGCGCATCGCCGCTGGCGCGGGCAAGCGCGGATCGTCGTCGAAGAGCTTATCGAGCAAACTCGGTTCGAAGCGCTTCATCGTGCAGCGTACTCAAACAAATTCGATGGAACGATCCGCCGCTCGCTCCCGTGTGGAAGCGAGCGGCGTATCGATAACGGCTTTAGACCGCGTAGGTCTTGTCGTTCTTCGTCAGGCTCCACGCGCCTTGCGCGTTACCGCCTTGGCCACCGCCCACCTTCTGTTGCGTGTACTTCCATTGCACAGCAGCGTACTTCAGCGAGAACTGCTCCGTCGGCAGGCCCTCACCGGCAACGCTCGGCGTCACGCTCGAAATAATGACGTACTTCATCTTGATTTCGAGGTACTTGACGCGGTTGCCTTCGCCGTCCGAACGCAGGAAGTCGACCGTCACTTCGTCGAACGTCGTACCGCCCGACGCGTGTTGGTAGATCAGCGGGCTCACGACGTCGATGTCCTTGGTGAACGTCATGTCGCCGTGCTCGCAGCGCTCGGCCGTTCCACCGCCGGCCGTCGAAGCCGTCGCCGAGCGCGGCTGAACGATCGAGTGGTTCCAAGAACTGATTTCGATCCAGTCCTTGTGATCCTTGTCGGCGGATTCGCCCTTGATGGCGGGATTGCCAAACTTCAGATAAACGTCTTTCATGACTTGCTAACTCCCAGGTAGCGGTTTATATGCGGCTGTGGCTTTTGGCCCAGACCGCGCTCGGAATGAGGCTTGATTTATGCGCCGGCGGCCTTCGGCAGATCCGCGACGAGCCGCAGCGAGATCGACAATTCGTCGAGCTGGAAATGCGGCCGCAGGAAGGCAACGGACCGGTACGAACCCGGCTTGCCGGGAATCTCCGACACTTGAATCGACGCCTCGCGCAGCGGAAACTGCGCCTTCTGTTCCTGCGTGGCGTTGTCGTCGAGCAGCACATAC
>CAYRLJ010000029.1:19218-44295 GCA_964425025.1 uncultured Burkholderia sp.
CTTGCTTACGGTTCGGACGGATTTATCTACGCGACCACTATCGGCGGCGGGTATTCGGCCACCGGTGTCGTGCGGGTGAACCCAAGCACTGGCGCCGCAACGGTGTATGTGCCCGGCACGGCGTTTTCGTCGAGCAGCACAAACAGCGCGACCCAACGATTGAAAAACATCACGAACTTTTTCGCCGAATCGAAACTGCCGATCTTGTCGCGCATCATCGCCTTCAAATAGTGGGCGACGCGCGACACCGAGAAGATGTACTGCAACTGAGCCGACAGCACGGCATTCGCGTTCGCGCTGTCGGTGTTGTACTTCTTCGGCTTTTGCACCGACTGCGCCGCGAAGAACGCCGCGTAGTCGGAATTCTTGCAGTGAACAAGCGGGATGAAGCCCAGATCGCTGAGCTCCTTCTCGCGCCGGTCCGTAATCGCGATTTCGGTCGGGCACTTGAGCGCGATCTCGCCGTCGTCCGTCTTGAACGTATGCGTCGGCAAATCTTCGACGAGCCCACCGCCTTCCACGCCGCGGATCGCCGCGCACCAGCCGAAATCGTCGAACGCCGCCGTCAGCCGCGCGGCGAACGCCCACGACGCATTGCACCAAAGGTACTTACTGTGATCGGAGCCATCGACGTTTTCGACGAAGTTGAAGGTCTCGGCGATCAGGCCATCCTTCGGGTGGAACGGCAGTCGGCCCAAGTATCGCGGCAGCGTCAAGCCGACATAGCGCGAATCCTCCGATTCGCGGAACGACTTCCACTTCGCGTACTCGACCGTGTCGAAAACCTTGCCGAGATCGCGCGGCTTACCGAGATCGGAGAACGATTCGAGCCCGAGGATCTCGGGCGAAGCCGACGTAATGAACGGCGCATGCGCGGCCGCAGCAACATGCGACATCTGCTCGATGAAGTACATGTCCTCGGGCTGACGCGTCAGCTCGAAATCGCCGATCAGCGTGCCGAACGGCGCGCCGCCGAACGTGCCGAACTCTTCTTCGTAGACCTTCTTGAACAGCGCGCTCTGATCGAACTCGGAAGCCGCCTTGAAGTCGCGAACGATTTCACGCTTGTTCGCGTTCAGCACGCGGATCTTGATCGTCGAGCCCGTGTTGCTTTCTTTACATAGGTAGTTGAGCCCGCGCCACGTGCTTTCCATGCGCTGGAACTCGGGCGCGTGCATGACTTCGCTCAGTTGCGCCGACAACAGACGATCGAGTTCGGCGATGCGCGCATCGATCGTCGCCGACAGGTTGTCCGAGACGACAACCGTGCCGTCCATCACCTGATGAACGAGTTCGCCGATCAGATCCTTCGCGCGTGCGTGCTCGGAATCGGATTTGGCCACCTTGCTCTTTTCGACGATTTCATCGAGCAGCGAAGTGGCGGCGCCCGCTTGGTGCGCGCCGATGGGAGCCGTGGCCGTTTGCTGATTCATGCTGACACCCCGCGTGAGTTATTCGCCTTGCTTATCTTTGTCTTCGTCATCGCCGCGCGCGCCCCTCTCGCCGGCGATCGCCTGCAGCTGCTGCGTGTTTGCGAGCACATCGCTCAGCAGGCTTTCGAGCTTATCGTTGCCGGCCAGCTTGTTGCGCAGATCCGCCAGCTTCGTGCGCGCATCGAGCAAGCGCCGCAGCGGCTCGATTTGCTCGACCACCGCGTCGGGCCCGAAATCGTCCATCGAGCGGAAACGCAGATCGACGCCGAACGACCCGCCGGCTTCGGTCAACTCGTTCTTGACCTGGAAAGCGGCACGCGGCTCGAGGCCTTTCATGACGTCGTCGAAATTGTCGCGATCGATGCTGACGAACTTGCGATCGCGCAGCTTCGGCTGCTCAATGTCGGACTGCCCCGCGAGATCGGCGACCACGCCGACGACGAACGGCAGCTCCTTGACCTCGATCGCGTCGCCGCGCTCGACCTCATAGGTCAACTGCACGCGCGGCGGCCGCACCTTTTGCAGGCGTTTCTGAATACTTTCTTTCTTCGCCATCGCTGGCTCCCCGAAGCAACTGGATCAAATGGACCGATCAGCGAAGCGCGCTGAAAGGATCGGATGCACCACCGCTCTTAGCCGGCTGCGCACTCTGAGCCGGCGCCGCGCTCTTGGCCGGCGCGCTAGGCGCGGCAGCGGCATCGAGCCCATCGGCAACCTTCTCCGCCGGTTTTTGCGCGGCCGCCGCGGGGCGACGCACCGAACGGCGCTTTTTCGCCCACTTCTTCTCGGCTTCTTCCGGGAACAGCGTGGCCTCGCCGAGCGTGTCACGCAGCTGATGCGCGAGCACCTGAGCGTCCGACTTCGCATCGCCCGCGAGCGCGGAATCCTGCCGCAGCTGGCCGAGCGATTCCGTCGCCACGCGCAGGCCGCTCACGGCCAGCACGCTCTTCGCCTCACGGTCGGTCTGGTCACGCGACAGCGCTTCTTGCGCGGCAACGATGGCCTGGCCGTAATGAGACTGCTGGAACTGGATCTGCGCGATGCGCGACCACGGCTCCTCGCGCGTCGGATCCATCTTCGTCAATTGATCGTAAAGCGCGAGCGCACGCGTTTGATCGCCGCCCTTGGCGACGGCATCGACGTCGGCCAGCGCTTTGTTGAACATTTCGGCATTGCCTTGCATGTTCGCGTTCTGCGTCGCGCAACCGACCACAGTAGCGCATGCGAGCACCACCGCGGACAATTGGAAAATTCTCAGTTTCATCATTCGTACTTACTGCCGAGGCGGCTTATTAATGCCAAAAGGGAAACCGCAACTTTGCTTTGCGGCGAGTGCGCGCGTATAGTACCGGCCAATTTTCGATAATTCAACTACGCCGCAAAAAATCCGAATCGTTCACATTTCGACGCCATGTGATATCTCAGATAGATGACGTTGGAAATAATTTCCGAATTAAAGTGTAGCGGGCTCATTAGTGGGAAAAATTTCCTATCGCCCGAAGTAGACAGACTAGTATGTTGCAAACGAGCCGTCGTCGCGGCGCGTCATTGCAATCCAGTTCGTTACAACGAATGGTGTTAATTGCGTTAACTAGGACGAGGTACTGGCGTGATTCTTAGAGCTTTGGGTTATCGGTTTGGGTCGCGCCTCGCATGGCCGCTCACCTTATGTGCGCTGCTGGGCGGCTGCGCCGCGGGCGTCTCGGTAATTGGCGCCGCGGCCTCCACGGCGCTGCAAGCGGCCGGCATCGGCAAACCTTCCGTGCCCGATTCGCAGAAGCCCCCGCGCGACGTGCCGCTCACGCTTGCGGCCGCACCGAACCTGAATGCCGCGAACGACTCCCACCCGCTCGCGCTCGTCGTGCGCCTCTACGCATTGAAGGACTCCACTTCGTTCCAGCAAGCGCCGTTCAATACATTTACCGATCCGGCCAAGGAAAAAACGATCCTCGGGGCCGATTTGCTCAGCGTGCGCGAGGTCACGCTGATTCCCGGCCAGCATTACCAAATGACCGAGAAGGTGACCCGCGAGGCCCAGGCGTTCGGTGTCGTGGCATTGTTTCGCGACCCTGCGCTAAAGCGGTGGAAATTCGCCTTCGATCCAGCTAAATCCGAGAAATCCGGCATAATGATCGGCCTTCACAACTGCGCGATGACGATCACCCGTGGCTCCGTCATCTCGCCCGATCCGCAATTGCCGCTGCAAGCGCTCAATCTGCTCTCGTCGGTCAGTTGCGGTTAGTGCGTCGGCCAATGGTTTGCCTGCGCGCCGAGCGTTTCGCCCATCACGGCGGTTTGGCGCGATATATCAAAATCTAGATAGTGAATTTTAAGATGAGTTATTCGGCGAAATTGCTTTGGGGCGAGGGGCTCTTTTTGCGGCCTCAGCATTTTCAGCAACAAGACGCCTATCACGAGGCGCGGCTGTTCGAATCGATACGCGCGATTCAGCCGTTCAACTGGGGCGTGCGCAGCGTGCGCTTGGATAAGGATTCGCTCGCCAACAATCTGCTGCGCATCTCGGAACTCTCGCTCGTGTTTCCCGACGGCACGCTGTACGCCGCGCCGCTGGCCGATGAACTGCCGCAGTCGATCGCGCTCGACACGCTGCCCGAAGGCGTGACCGAGTTCACCTTCCATCTCGCGCTGCATCCGCTGCGCGAGACGGGCGGCAATTGCGAGGATGAATCGACGGATGTCTTCTCTTCGCGCTACGCGCCCAAGCAAGCGAGCGTGGCCGATCAATTCACCGACGCGGCCGTCGCGAATCTGACGTTCCTCAAGGCGCGCGTGAAGCTGATCAGCCATACCGAGCCGCGCGCGCAGTTGCTGGCGGTGCCGCTCGCGCGCTTGCGGCGCACGGCCACCTCGGGGTTCGAGTTCGACGAAACATTCGTGCCGCCGTGTCTCGCCGTCGAGGCCTCGCCGATCCTTCACCAGCGGCTGCGTCAGCTCATCGACGCGCTGCAGGCGAAAGTGAGCGCGCTGTATGGCTTTCACCGCGAGCCGACGAAGAACATCATCGAATTCCGCTCGGGCGATATCGCCTCGTTCTGGCTGCTGCATACGGCGAACGGCGCGGTGGCCTCGCTCGTGCATTTGCTGCAGCAGCCCACGCTTCATCCCGAGCGCTTGTTTCAAGAGCTGCTGAGGCTCGCGGGGCAACTCATGACGTTCTCGAAGCACTATGCGCTCGCCGAACTGCCCGCCTACCGTCACGACGATCCGGGCGCAGGCTTCGCACTGCTCGATACGATCGTGCGCGATCTGCTCGAAACGGTGATTTCGACACGCTACTTCGCAATCGCACTCGATGAAGTGCGTCCGTCGTTCCACGCCGGGCGGCTCGATTCGGGCAAGATCGACGAGAAGACGACCTTTTTTCTGGCCGTGTCGGCCGATCTGCCCGCCGTCGAACTCGTCGAGGCCGTGCCCTCGCGTTTCAAGGTGGGTGCGCCCGACGATGTCGATAAACTCGTGCTCTCCGCCATGCCGGGCGTACGTCTCGTCTATTCGCCGCAAGTGCCGCCGGCTGTGCCCGTGCGACCCGGCGCCTGCTATTTCGCGCTCGAATCTCGCAGCCCGCTCTATGACCGCATGCTGCAGGCGCAATCGGCCATGATCTACGCGCCGACCGGCATCAACGATCTCAAACTCGAACTCATCGCGGTGACGTCATGACGCAAATGCCTTCGCTGTTCGGTGCCAACGCGCCGATGTCCACGCCGCCCTCGGGCTCGGGCTCGACTTCTTCCTCGACCGAAGGCACGTTTCAAGCACGTTCGCTGCGCGATCTGTTGTACGACGGCTTTTTCATGGTGTTTCTGCTCAAGCAAGGGCGCGAGCCCGGCGAAGCCGGAGAATTCGTCGCCCGCGTGCAGGCGTTTCTTGCCGATTTCGAGCGTGGCGCCAAAAAGCTCAACGCGCCGGCCGACGATGTCTACGCCTCGAAGTTCGCGTTTTGCGCGGCCATCGACGAAGCCGTGCTCTCCTCGTCGTTCAAGATCCGCGCGGAATGGGAGCGCCGGCCGCTGCAGCTCTTGCTGTTCGGCGAGCAACTAGCCGGAGAGAAGTTCTTCGAACTGCTCGAATCGTGCCGCGCGCAAGGCGTCGCGCGCCTGCAGTCGCTCGAGGTCTTTCATATGTGCCTCTTGCTCGGCTTCCAAGGCAAGTACCTGCTCGAAGGACCCGAGAAGCTCTCGTATCTGACAGGCCGCCTTGGCGATGAGATCGCGCAAATGAAAGGCAAGCGCGCGCCGTTCGCCCCGCATTGGCCGCTTCCCGATCGAATCGCACACCGGCTCAAGCACGAGTTGCCGCTGTGGACGATCGGCGCCGTATTCGCGATCGTCGGGCTCGGCGCCTTTTTCGGGCTCAATACCTACCTGCGTAGTTCGACGATCCGCACGCTCGCGCCTTACTCCCAACTCGTCCTGCCCGAAGCGGAATCGGCCAATCTCACGATCTCGCTGCCGTAATCGAACGACGGTGAACGGCAGCAGAGCAGGCGCTTGCTTGCCCCGCTCGCCAACTTCATGGGTGAATTGGTCTTGGTCGAAAGGAAAACGGACGACGCTGCAATGCGTTGAACGATACGGAAACCGTCAGCTTCGCTGCGCCGGCGTTGAAACGCGCGGCCGCTGCGCGAGTACCGATTGTACGCATTCGTCGACGCTCAGTTCATGCAACGCATCGCGCGGCAGCGTTTCGTCGGCGGCGCGGGCGAGCACCTCAATCACTCGCGGCTTCAGGCGCACGAGCATAAGCCGCTGCCCATGCGCGCGCAATTCGGCTGCAAAGATGCGCAGCGCCTCGATCGCCGTGCTGTCGATGTCCGGTGTCTCCTCGAGGCTCAGCATGACGACACCAGGCGCGCTTGCCCGAGCGGCGATGCGCTTGCGTGCCTCGGTAAGCACCCGGTCCGTGTTCGCGAAAAAGAGCGGCGCCTCGGGACGCAAGATGATGATGCCTTCTATCGCGCGCGCATCGGCATGTTGCGATAGATCGACGAAGTCGTGACTGTCGCGCAGCCGCCCGAGCACGCTCACCATCGGCACCGAAAAATTGCGCAGCGTCATCAAGAGGCTCACGACAATCGCGACAACGAGCCCATGCAGTACGCCGAGCACGAGCACACCGACGAGCGCCGCGGCCGTCAATAGCCGATCGCGGCGCCAAGTCCAGTATGGCCGAAATACATCCGGATGCAGCGAATGGCTAACCGCATAGATGACGATGGCCGCGAGCACAGGCTCGGGAATGCGCGCGAGTTGCGGGCGCAGAAACACGACGATCAGCCCAATTACCGCTGCGGCCGCGAGCCCCGCCCAGCGCGTCTGCGCGCCGGCCGCTTCGTTGGCCGACGTGGCGGAGTACCCCGCGCCGACGGGCATCCCTTGCAGCAGCGCCGAGACGATGTTCGCCCCGCCGAGCGCGACGAGATCGCGATTGGCCGACATCTCGTCGCCGTGCTTCAGCGCGAAACTGCGGATCGAGCCGTACGACTCCGCGTAGAGGATCAGCATCAACGCGAAGGCGAGTTCCGCTGTCTGTAACCACTGCGTCCGCTCGAACGCGGGCAGGCCGAAGTGCACGTCCTGAACGTCGATCGCGCCGACAACGGCAATGCCCCAGCGGTGCCAATCGATGAAATAACCGGCGCCGATTCCGAGCACGATGACGGCGAGTGTCGCTGGAATGCGCGCACGCCGGCCGAGTACCAACAAGATCGCGAGCGCGGCGCCGCCCACGGCCACGCTGTGCAGATTCCAGGCGAAAAGCTGACGCACGAGGTCGTACGCCAGGCGTGGCACGTCGGGATAATGCGACGACACGCCGAGAATGCTTGGCAGCTGCTTGACGGCGATCGTCAGCGCGAGTCCGAACGCAAAGCCGCGCAGCACCGGCTTGGCCACGAAGTCGGACATGCCGCCCAACCGCGCGCAACCCGCGAGCACGAACAAAATGCCCGTCGCGCAAACGAGCGCGGCCGCATAGGCGAGTTGCGCCGCGGCCGCGCCGCCCGCTTGCGCGCTAACTGTAGCGGCGAGCACGGCTGCCGATGATGAGGTGGACGAAACGATGGCAAAACGGCTACGCCCCAATAGGGCATAGACGGTCAGCCCCGCGAGTAGCGCGATGAGGCCCGCTTGCGGCGGCATATTAGCGATGCCCGCGTAGGCGACCGCTTCGGGCAACAACAGCCCGGCGATCGACGTTCCGGCAAGCACGTCCTTGAGAGCACGCAGCGCCGGCGGTTTCGGCGCGACAGGCTGTGCGTACTGAGCGGGATCTTGCAGATGCGCGGCGGCCGCGTGCCCTGTGTCGATCGTCATGGCAATTGCCGAAGGCTGAATCGATTCAGGGAGCCGGCACAGAACCGGACCAGCCCGGCAGGTAGCGCGCGTCGGGATCGTGCGCGAGGGCTAGCGCGGCCTCGATGGCCTTGCCGAAATTCTTGCGCACGCGCTTTTCAGGGATCTTCAGCCGCAGATAGTCGGCCCAGAGAAATTCGCTGAACGGCGTCGTATCTTTCGCGAAGCCGCCGCTGCGGCGCAACTCGCCCGCCAAGCTGCGATAGGGATCGTCGACGAGGCCGGTCAACACTTTGGGCAGACGATCGTAGTCGTGCCGCGTGCCGTCGGGGCCGAAAGGGTGCACCCACTGCAGGTGCTCCATCATGCGCCAGAAAATGACGGGATCCAGCCACGAGAGATCGCGCAGCAACATCATCTTCACGCGGCTCTCACCTTCTTCGATGAGCGCCAAGCCGAGATGATGATGATCGACGACGAAATATTCCTGACCGGGGCCTAGGACGGCCGGGAACCAATGCGACGAAATCGTCTGCGCGCGCGCTTTTTTATCCAGCGACGCCCAATGCGCGCGCTTGGCCTGTACCTCGTGATAGCCCGCGGTGATCTGCGTGGGCCGCAGCGCGTCGAGCTTGACGGACATGAGGCGAATGTCGGCGGTTGGACCTTGCATGAGGAACTCCTCCTTTTCGTTGTACGTCGCCGCTCACTGAGCGCGTGGCGTTGCGTCGCCGCGCTGCCCAAGCCCGGGCGCGCGCTTTAGTGATGGCCGCTGTTCGATGCGACGCCCGTCGACGATTTCTTGCGCACGAGCTTGTACACCGCGGCCAATGCAACAGGCACGATCGCCGCGCCGACGCCGACCAGCACGATCAGGTTCAAGTAATGGCTAATGAACGGAATATTGCCGAAGAAATAGCCAGCCAGCACGAGCAACAAGACCCAGAATGCGGCGCCGGTAACGTTGAAGAACTGAAAGCGCCCCATCGACATGTTCGACACGCCCGCCACGAACGGCGCGAACGTGCGCACGACCGGAATGAAGCGCGCGAGCACGATTGTCTTGCCGCCATGCCGCTCGTAGAAGTTATGCGTCTTTTGCAGCGCCGCCCGATCAAGGAAGCGCTCCAAAAATCGAATACGCGTATTGAAGACCTTGGGCCCAATCGCTCGGCCGATCAGGTAGTTCACGCTGTTGCCGGTCACCGACGCGACGAGCAGCAGCACGATCAGCGAAGCCAGATTCATCTCGCCCCTCGCGCAGAACGCCCCGCCGATGAACAGCAGCGAATCGCCGGGCAGGAACGGCAGCACGACGAGACCGGTCTCGCAAAAAACGATCAGGAACAACACGGCATAGACCCACGCGCCGTACTGATGCACGAAATCGCCGAGGAACTTGTCGATGTGCACAATCAAGGCGACGAAATGAAGCAGCGTGTCCAAAGGTATTCCTTACAAAAAAATCGAAACGAGCGAAGCGTAGCGCGGCCCAGCGACGGCCGACAGACTAGCTGCCGCCGCGTGCGCGCGAATCATCGTGGCATGATACCGAAACTACGTGTCCCACCTGCACGCCGTATCACGAAACGACGCGGCAACCAGCGGCACCCGTGGAAATCGGCCAGCCGCAAATCGCTATAATCGCCCCATGTCCGAATTCCCCGAATCGCCGGCCGATGCCGAGCGCGTCGCGCCGTCGATGGCGCCGCAGCGCCGCTCGATCGCCCCGCTGCCCGATCAGTTGATCAGCCAAATCGCGGCCGGCGAGGTCGTCGAGCGCCCTGCTTCGGTCGTCAAAGAGCTTCTTGAAAACGCGCTCGACGCCGGCGCCAAGACGTTGCGCATCCTGCTCGACGCCGGCGGCGTCAAACGCATTTCGATTGCCGACGACGGTTGCGGCATTCCGTCGAACGAACTGCCGCTCGCGTTGCTGCGCCATGCGACGAGCAAAATCCGCTCGCTCGCCGAACTCGAGGCCGTCGCCACGCTCGGGTTTCGCGGCGAGGCACTGGCGTCCATCGCCTCCGTCGCCGAAATGTTCATCACGAGCCGCACGGAGAGCGCCGAGCACGCCATGCGTATCGATGCACAAACGGGCGCGTTGACGCCGGCTGCGGGCGGTGTCGGGACGACAATCGAAGTGCGTGAGCTTTACTTCAACACGCCGGCGCGCCGGAAGTTCCTCAAAAGCGAACAAACGGAGCTCGGCCATTGTGTCGAGATGATCCGGCGCGCGGCGCTGGCGCGCCCCGATGTCGCGATCTCGGTCATGCACAATGGCCGCGCGCTCGAACATTGGAACGCGAGCGAGCCGCCCGTACGGGTATCGAAAATACTCGGCGAAGCGTTCGCGAGCGCACATTTGCCGCTCGAGCACGTTGCCGGCGAAGTTGCGCTCTATGGCTGTGCCGGATTGCCCACCGCGAGCCGCGGGCGCGCCGACCAGCAATACTTTTTCGTCAACGGCCGCTTCGTGCGCGACAAGCTGCTCACGCATGCCCTGCGAGCCGCCTACGAAGACGTCCTGCACGGCGATCGCTATCCGTCGTACGTGCTGTTCCTCGATCTGCCGCCCGAGGCGGTCGACGTCAATGTCCATCCGTCGAAGATCGAAGTGCGTTTCCGCGATTCACGCGGGGTCCATCAGTTCGTCTTTCACGCGCTGCAGCGCGCGCTCGCGCGGCATGCGGGCGCTTCCCCCGAGACAACGGCACTCGGTCATGCGGCGCAGATCGAGCCGCGCGCGGGCGCCGGCTTCGGAGATGGGGCCGGGGCCGCGGCCGGCGGCGGCACAGCGGCTGGCGGCGTATCGCTTTCGGCCGCGAGCCGGGGCGGTACCACGTGGATGCGCGATTCGCGGATGATGACGCAGGGCACCCTGCCCGTGGCGCAGCCGCTTGCGCTCTATGACGCGCTGTTCGGGCGCAAGGATGGCGGGCAGGTTAGTGGCAGCGCAGGCGATGTCCCGCCACGCGAGCCAATCGACGGCGCACCTTGGCTACGTGCGTCCGGGTTGCCGGCGTTCGAAGCGCGCGATAGCGCGGGTGAAACGTCCGATTCCGCGTTCGCCGGCGGATCGCATGCGCCGATGAGCGGCGATCTCGACCAACCGCTCGGGTTCGCGCTCGGCCAGGTGCATGGGGTCTATGTGCTGGCGCAGAACGCGCGAGGGCTCATCATCGTCGATATGCATGCGGCGCACGAACGCATCCTCTACGAGCAGTTCAAGCGCGCGCTGGCCGAGCGGACCGTCGCCGTGCAACCGCTCTTGATTCCGGTATCGATGACGGCCGACGCTGTTGAAATCGGCACAGCAGAGGAGGAACGCGAGGCGCTTGAAGCGCTCGGCTTCGATCTGGCCGCGCTCTCGCCGACGACGCTGGCGATCCGCGCCGTGCCCGCGCTGCTCAAAGACGCCGATCTGCCTGCGCTCGCCCGGGCAGTGCTGGCCGATCTGCATGCTTACGGCGGCTCGCGGGTGCTGACCGAACGCCAACACGAACTGCTCGGCACGCTGGCGTGCCATCATGCCGTGCGCGCGAATCGGCGCCTCACGCTCGACGAGATGAACGCGCTGTTGCGTCAGATGGAAGCGACCGAGCGCGCGGATCAATGCAACCACGGCCGGCCGACTTGGTATCAGTTGACGCTCGGCGATCTCGACCGTCTTTTCTTGCGCGGGCAGTGAAGCGCGTGAACGAGCCTCATCGCATCGCTATCGCTTGCCTGCTGGGCCCGACGGCGTCGGGCAAGACCGCTGCGGCACTCGCATTCGCGGCCCAGCATCCCTCGGAAATCATCAGCGTCGATTCGGCGCTCGTCTATCGTGGGATGGACATCGGTACGGCCAAGCCGACGCTCGATGAGCGCGCACGCGTGCCGCACCATCTCATCGATGTGCGCGACCCGGCCGAAGCCTATTCGGCCGCGGATTTCCGGGCCGATGCGCTGCGCGCGATCGACGACATCGTCGCGCGCGGCCGCGTGCCGTTGCTGGTCGGTGGGACGATGCTCTACTACAGGGCGTTGACGCAGGGCCTGAACGATTTGCCGGGCGCCGATCCGGAAGTGCGCGCGGCACTCGAAGCCGACGCGGCGCGCGAGGGTTGGCCCGCGCTGCACGCGCGACTTGCAAGCGTCGATCCGGCCACGGCGGCGCGCCTCGCGCCAAACGACGCCCAACGCATCCAACGCGCGCTCGAAGTCTTCATGCTGACGAGGCAGCCGATGTCGACATTGCTGGCTGCACCCGAGCGCGGCAACGAGACGCCCTACCGCTTCGTGCCGATCGCCCTGGAGCCGAGCGAGCGCGCCGTGCTTCACGCGCGGATCGAACAACGTTTCGATGCGATGCTGGCAAGCGGGTTCGTCGACGAAGTGCGGAAGTTGCGCGAGCGCGGCGATTTAAATCCGGGATTGCCGTCGATGCGCTGCGTCGGCTATCGGCAGGCGTGGGAACACCTCGATGGGGCAATCGATTACGCGACGATGCGAGACAAGGGCATCTTCGCGACGCGCCAGCTCTGCAAGCGGCAGCTGACCTGGCTGCGTTCGATGCCCGAGAGGATCGTCATCGATTGCTGCTCGCTGAGCGCGACGGATGATGCGGTGCGCACGGTGGAGGCGGTTGTTGGAGAAAGACGCCTGTAAGCACAGTGATGCTATTGCCTGCCGGTACTTCTCTTAGCGAATGTAGGCTTTCAGCGCAAGTTCGACGCCGCGGTAGGCGAGAAAGTGGATGGCGGCGGGCAATTCGCAAAGATTAACCTGCTCATTCCAAAATCGTTTGAAGGCGCGCCAGTGCATCTTCGACCACTTCGACTGGCGCGCGCTCGATCTTGCGCGCGCCCCGCGCCTCAAGGTCCAGAGTGCGCACCATGTTGACGAGGGCGACACCTTGGGTTTCTGTGTCCGAACCTGAAAGCGGCACCGCGAATCCAGAGTATCGAGCGAATTCGCCACCTTGTGTGATAGGCGCAATCAGTGCTACTCCCAGCGCATTGAATATGGCTGGCGACAGGACGAGAACTGGCCGGAAATCGCCTTGCTGCTCTCTCCCCTGCGTCGGATTCAGGCTCACGCGTACGATGTCTCCGCGGTCAAACTTGACGCGTCTCACCATACTTCGCGGCCCACGGGTTTTACGTCATCCCAGACGGCGATATCGTCCGGCACGGGGGCTTTCGAGTTGCACTGCGCAACGAGTTCGTCCAGCGAGTACTTGCGCCGAGCGGGCGTAAGCAACACGCCTTCAGGACGCACATCTGCGTTTAGAGAACCACCCACCGAGGCATGGATTTGCTCCAACAACATAGCCGGTAGCCGGACTGCGGCGCTGTTACCCCATTTCTGAATTTTGAGTTCCATAGGTTTCCTCCAAATGTATCTCCATTGTAGAAACATCTCATAAAGGCGGCAAGCGTCTTGTATCTACATTGAATCTACATTTCACCTGTCTTCAAGCATGGAGACGTCGAAAAAAAACGCCTGACGCAACGTCAAGCGGCTTCTTTGGAACAGCAGCAACGCACGCTACCGCACGGCGCCCTCGTTCAGACGAGCACCGCTAGGACCACGCACACATTCAAACCACCACCGTCTGCGCCTCGCCTTCCTTGCTCGCGCGCACGACGCCGATCTTCCACACCTGCTCACCGGCCGCCGTCAGTTCGCGCACGGCATCGTCGGCCACATCCGCCGCGACGATCACGGCCATGCCGATCCCGCAGTTGAAGACGCGATGCATCTCGGCGTCAGCCACGCCGCCTTGCTGCTGCAGCCACGTGAACAGCGGCGGCATCGGCCAGGCCGATTGCTGCAGTTCAGCCGTGAGCCCATCGCGCAGCACGCGCGGAATGTTCTCGACGAGCCCGCCGCCCGTGATGTGCGCCATCCCCTTCACGGTGATCTTCTGCATCAGCGCCAGCAGCGGCTTCACATAGATGCGCGTCGGCGCCATCAACGTGTCGGCAAGCGAACGGCCGTGAAAATCGGCCGACAGATCGGGGTTCGCGCGTTCGATGATCTTGCGCACGAGCGAAAATCCGTTCGAATGAATACCGCTCGAAGCCAGGCCCAGCACGGCATCGCCCGGAGCAATCGTGCTGCCGTCGATGATCTCGCTTTTTTCTACGGCGCCGACGGCAAAGCCCGCCAGATCGTATTCGCCGTCCGGGTACATGCCCGGCATCTCGGCCGTCTCACCGCCGATCAGTGCACAGCCGGACAGCTCGCACCCTTGCGCGATGCCCTTCACGACGGTGGCGGCCGTCTCGACATCGAGCTTGCCGCAGGCGAAGTAATCGAGGAAGAACAGCGGCTCGGCACCCTGCACGAGGATGTCGTTCACGCTCATCGCGACGAGATCCTGGCCGACCGTGTCGTGTTTGTTCAGATGAAACGCCAGCCTCAGCTTCGTGCCGACGCCGTCGGTGCCCGAAACGAGCACAGGCTCGCGATACTTCTTCGGCACCTCGAACAGCGCGCCGAACCCGCCGATGCCGCCTAGCACGCCTTCGCGCAGCGTTTTTTTCGCGAAGGGCTTGATGGCGTCGACGAGCGCGTCGCCGGCGTCGATGTCGACGCCGGCGTCACGATACGACAGACCCTGGGCGCCAGCGTTGGCATCCGGCGCGGATTTCGGTTGATTCATGGGGAAGAGCGAGAAGGTCGGTAAAATGCGATTTTAACCGATGCTGACCGGGATACGCCTTTGTCGCAGAATTCACCGATTCTAACGCCCTACCAGCGCCAAGCGCTGTTCTGGAGCGCCGTCGCGCTGGGCCTCGGCATCTTGCTGTGGCTGCTCAGCCCCGTGCTGACGCCGTTCCTGCTCGGCGCGATCCTCGCCTACATTCTGCAACCGGGCGTCGCCTGGCTCGTGCGCCATCGCGTGCCGCGCGGCATCGCGGCGCTCCTGATGATGCTCGTGTTCGCACTCATCGTCTCGTTGCTCGCGCTGCTCGTGTTCGCGGTCGTGCAAAAGGAAGGGCCCGAGCTGAAAGCGCAAATTCCCGGGTTGATCTCGCGTCTGCACGATTGGATGCAGCCCAAGCTTGCGCTGCTCGGCTACGGCAACGTCTTCGATTTCTCGAGCCTGCGCGACATGCTGACGTCCCAGCTCGAAGGCAGCGCCCAAACCGTGGCGCTCGCGGCCTGGAAGTCGCTGCGCACGAGCGGCAACGTCATGATCACCGTGATCGGCGATGTCGTCATGGTGCCGCTCGTGCTCTATTACCTGCTCTACGATTGGAATACGATGCTCGCGCGCTTGGCGGCGATGGTGCCGCGGCGCTGGCTACCCAAGACGCTCGAGCTCGCCGTCGAAATGGACCGCACGCTGTCACAGTATTTGCGCGGCCAACTGCTCGTGATGGGTGTGCTCGCCGCGTTCTACGGCATCGGGCTGACGATCGCCGGCTTCGAGATCGCGCTGCCGGTGGGCATCTTCACGGGGCTTGCCGTCTTCATCCCCTACGTCGGCTTCGCGACGGGCCTCGCACTCGCGCTGCTCGCCGCGCTGTTACAGTTCGGCACCGTCTATGGTTTCGTCGCCGTGGCGATCGTCTACGGCATCGGACAAATCATAGAAAGCATGTTTCTCACGCCGCGCCTCGTCGGCGAGCGCATCGGGCTGCATCCGCTCGCGGTGATTTTCGCTTTGTTGGCGTTCGGCCAGTTGTTCGGCTTCTTCGGGATACTGCTTGCGCTGCCCGTGAGCGCGATCCTGTCTACCGCGCTGCGCGAAGTACGGCGCGGTTACCTCGCGAGCACGCTTTACAAGAATTGACCGGTAGGATCTGTTTACACATCGCTTTATATCGTGACTGTGCATCGCCAATTGACGCTCGACCTCGGCACGCCGCCGCCGTCGACGTTCGATAACTTCTTCGCAGGCGCCAACGCGGAACTCGTCGCGCGGCTTGCCGAGCTCGAAGGCGCGCTGGCCTCAGGGCCGCTCGCCGACCGCACGTTTTACGTGTGGGGCGAGAGCGGCAGCGGCCGCAGCCATCTGCTCTCGGCGCTCGCGCATAGCGCGGCGCCGGGCCGCGCCTCTTTCCTCGGGCCGCAAAGCGCGCTGACGGCGTTCGCGTTCGATCCGAGCGTGGCGATTTACGCCGTCGACGACTGCGACAAGCTCTCGGGCGCGCAGCAAATCGCCCTGTTCAATCTCTTCAACGAGGTGCGGGCCCACCCGACGAGCGCGCTCGTGGCCACGGGCAACGCCGCGCCGCTCGGGCTCGCCGTGCGCGAGGATCTGCGCACGCGCTTGGGCTGGGGCCTCGTGTTCCACCTCGCCCCGCTGCCCGACGAGCGCAAGAGCGCCGTGCTCAAGCACGCGGCGAAGGAACGCGGCATTGCGCTGGCCGACGACGTACCCGCCTATCTGCTCACGCACTTTCGGCGCGACATGCCGAGCCTGATGGCGCTGCTCGATGCGCTCGACCGTTTCTCTCTCGAGCAAAAGCGCGCGATCACGCTGCCGCTGTTGCGTACGATGCTCGCGTTGCCGGCCATCGATGCCGATCCCGAAGGCTCGTCGGTCACGACGAGCCGCTTCAAGTAAAATGCGCACTCATGACGAATCTCGCACTCTTCGACCTCGATCACACGCTCATCCCGACCGACAGCGACCACGAATGGGGTCGCTTCATCGTGAAGCTCGGCATCGTCGATGCCGAAACATACCTGCGTGACATCGATCGCTTCTATGCCGATTACAAGCGCGGCCAGCTCGATATCCATGCGTATCTGGAGACGATCCTCGCGCCGCTCGCGCATCGCTCGCGCGCCGAACTGGCCGGGTGGCACGAGCAGTTCATGCACGAAGTGATCAAGCCCGCCCTCACGCCCGCCGCGCTCGAACTCGTGCGCGAGCACCAGGACCAGGGCGATTTATGCTGCATCGTGACGGCGACGAACGAATTCATCACGCGCCCGATCGCCGACGCGTTCGGCGTCGAGATGCTGATCGCCTGTGAAGTGGAGACCACCGACGGCCAGGCGCACTCGCCGTTCACGGGGCGCGGCATGGGCACACCCAGCTATCGGGAAGGAAAGATCGTGCGCGTCGAGTCATGGCTCGCCTCGCTCGGTAAGCACTGGACCGATTTCGAACACAGCTACTTCTACAGCGATTCGCACAACGACATTCCGCTGCTCGAGAAAGTCACCGATCCGATCGCGACGAACCCCGACGCCACGCTGCGCGCACACGCGCAAGCGAAGGGCTGGCGCATCTTCGACCTTTTCCAACCGTCGTGATCAAGAAACTCATCCGCAAACTGCTCGGCCAAGACACGGATATGGCCGCCCCCTCGGGGGATGACTCCCTCGCCGAAGAAGCCGCTGCGCTCGATGCCGCGGCGGACGAAGCCGCTGCCAAGCCGCGCCGCAAGAAGGCCCGGCCCGAGAAGCCGGCGAGCGCGACTGGACCCGACGCGCCCGTGATCATCTCGTCCGATATCCACGGCATCGATCCAACGCTCATCTCGCGCAATGCCGTGCGTGTCACCGATACGTTGCAGCAGGCGGGCTTCCGAGCGTTCATCGTCGGCGGCGCCGTGCGCGATTTGCTGCTCGGCATCGCACCCAAGGATTTCGACGTCGCCACCGACGCCACGCCCGAACAAGTGCAGCGGTTGTTCCGTCGAGCTCGGCTGATCGGCCGGCGCTTTCAGATCGTGCACGTGCAATTCGGGCAAGAGATCATCGAAGTCTCGACGTTCCGTGCACTGATGGACGCCCCGAAGGAAGCCCCCTCGGGGGGTGCCCCTAAGCCCCCCTCCTCGGGGGACGATGCTCCCCCTCCGGCGGCCAGCGAAGCACCGGCCAAGCGGCTGCGCCGCGACGAGCTCGATCGGCGCACGCATGCTGTCGACGCGAGCGGCCGCGTGCTGCGCGACAACGTTTGGGGCGAGCAACACGAAGACGCGACACGGCGCGACTTCACGATCAATGCGATGTACTACGATCCGGCGACGCAGACGGTCCTCGATTACCACAACGGCATGGGCGACATCCGCGCACGCCTGTTGCGCATGATCGGCGATCCGGTCACGCGTTACCGCGAGGATCCGGTGCGGATGCTGCGCATCGTGCGTTTCTCGGCCAAGCTCGGCTTCGAGATCGACGATGCCACGCGCGAGCCGATCAAGCCGCTCGCCGATCTGATCCATAGCGTGCCGGCCCCGCGGCTATTCGACGAAATGCTCAAGCTGCTGCTGTCGGGCCATGCGCTGGCCTGCCTGAAGCAGCTTCGCAACCAAGGCCTGCACCACGGACTGCTGCCGCTGCTCGACGTCGTGCTCGAGCAGCCGCATGGCGAATCGTTCGTTACGCTCGCCCTGAACAGCACCGACGCGCGTGTGAAGGCCGGCAAGGGGGTATCGCCCGGATTCCTGTTCGCGACGCTGCTCTGGCACGACGTGCAGCAGCGCGCGCAGCAATACGAAGCGAACGGCGAATATCCGGTGCCCGCGCTCCATCACGCGATGGACGACGTCATCGACACGCAAACCGAGAAACTGGCGATCCATAAGCGCTTCTCGGCCGACATGCGTGAGATTTGGGGCTTACAGGCGCGCCTCGAAAAACGCTCGGGCCGCAGCCCGCTGAAGCTCATCGAACACCAAAGATTTAGAGCGGGTTATGATTTCCTCCTGTTACGGTGCGAATCGGGCGATCTCGATCCCGCGATCGGCGCTTGGTGGTCCTCCTTCCTAGAGGGCAGCCCCGCCGAGCGCGAAACGCTCCTGTCGCAAGGCGGCCGCGCGGCCGCGCCGCGCAAGCGGCGTCGCCGCGGTGGACGTAGCCGCAAGAGCGGCGAGGCGCAGCCGGCCGACGCGGCGGATGCGCATAGCCCGCAAGAGGACTGAACGGGCGGCGGTCCGCCGCCGAACGCAAGTCAGGAAGTCGTAGGAAGCCATGCCATGACGGTTGCTTATCTCGGTCTAGGCGCGAACCTTGGGGACGCTCGCCAATCCCTAAAGGATGCGGTCGTCTGTCTCGCTCAACAGCACGCCGTTACCGTGCTTGCGAAATCGAGCCTGTACCGCACCGGCCCGATCGATGCTGGCGGCGACGATTATTACAATCTCGTCGTCAAGCTCGAGACATCGATGAGCGCGCGGGCCTTGCTCGCGCTCTGCCATCGAATCGAGCATCACTTCGGCCGGGAGCGGCCCTTTCGCAACGCGCCGCGCACGCTCGATGTCGATATCGTCCTGTACGGCGATGCGCACATTAACGAGCTCGATCTGATCATCCCTCATCCTCGCGCTTTTGAGCGTGCGTTCGTGCTCGTACCGTTGGTCGAGATCGATCCGGAGATCGCGATTCCGGGCCATGGCCGCGCCGATGCGCTATTGCCGAGCGTTATCCACCAGCGCATCGAGAAGGTGAAGACCTGCCGCTGCATGGCCGAAGTGCTCGCCGCAACCCAGAGCGGTAAGGCGTGATGTCGACGATGAATGCCCCGCCCGTGACGGTGACGGCACCCGATTTGCGTGCCCCGTACCGCTACATCGCGATCGAAGGACCGATCGGCGCGGGCAAGAGCTCGCTCGCACAGCGGCTCACCGAACGCTGGCCGATGCGGACACTGTACGAGCGGCCTGAGGCCAATCCTTTTCTAGCGCGCTTTTACGGCGACATGCCGCGCTATGCGTTGCCGACGGAACTGCAATTCGCGTTGCAACGAACGGAAGAGGCACGCCAAGCGGCCGAATGGCTCATGCAAGGCGATGCGCTCATTACCGATTTCATCCCGCAAAAAAGTGCGATCTTCGCGCGCCTGACGCTCGACGACGACGAATGGCGCCTGTACCAACGGCTGACCGAGGGTCTCGCTGCCGTTGACGCCGCGGTACCCGATCTCGTCATCCATCTGCAGGCGAGCCCGGCCACTTTGCTCGCGCGCGTGAATAAGCGCGCAAGGGCGGAGGAAGGACGGATCTCGGAAGCGTATCTGCGCCAACTGAGCGAGGCGTACGATCAGTTCTTCTACCACTATGACGACAGCCCCGTGCTGACCGTCAACACCGAGCACTTGAATCTGCTCGCCTCCGATGCGGATTTCGCCCTGCTGATCGAGCATATGGAAACCATGCGCGGGCGCAAGGCAAGCTTCGTCAAAGCGCTTTAATATCCGCTCCGGCAGCACGTTCGCGCTCATTTTTCCTTCCGATTTCCGAATGCGAGAGTTTCGATGACCTATCTGCAGGAATCCAATCGGCCGAAGATCACGGTGCCGAAACTGCAAGCCATGCGCGAGGCTGGGGAGAAGATCGTGATGCTGACTTGCTACGACGCGAGTTTCGCATCGCTGCTCGACCGATCAGGCGTCGACGTGCTGTTGATCGGCGATTCCCTCGGCAACGTGGTGCAAGGCCAAACGACGACGCTGCCGGTCACGCTCGCCGACATCGCCTATCACACGGCCTGCGTGGCACGGGCTCAGCCGCGCGGTCTCATCGTCGCCGATTTGCCGTTCGGCACCTACGGGACACCCGCTGACGCGTTCGCGAGCGCCGTTGAAGTGATGCGCGCCGGTGCCCAGATGGTGAAAATCGAAGGCGGCGAATGGCTGGCCGAGACGATCCGTTTTCTCGTCGAGCGGTCGGTGCCCGTCTGCGCGCACTTGGGCCTCACGCCGCAATCGGTGCACGCGTTCGGCGGCTTCAAGGTGCAAGGCCGGACGGAGGAAGGCGCGAAGCAATTGTTACGCGATGCGCTGGCGGTGCAAAGCGCGGGCGCTCAACTTGTCGTGCTCGAGGCCGTGCCGCCGGCCGTCGCCGTCAGCGTGACGAAAGCGGTCTCGATTCCGACGATCGGCATTGGCGCGGGCGTCGACTGCTCAGGCCAAGTGCTCGTGCTGCACGATATGCTCGGCGTATTTCCCGGCAAGCCCGCCCGCTTCGTGAAGGACTTCATGGCTGGCGCGCACAGTATCGGCGCCGCCGTCGAGGCTTATGTGAAAGCCGTCAAGGACGGCTCGTTCCCTGGGCCCGAGCACGTCTTCTGAAAAAACGACGAGCGGAGCATCGCCGGGCGTGAGCCGCCGGTTCTCCGCGATCCCGGTCGCGCAAGACGCGCGATATCGCCACGCTTACGTCCGTCTATTCGCTGCGGACGACGCACGCCGGCAAGGCACCTCGCAGCGCGTTACAGATGGTGAGCGCTTCGGCGCGTAGCAGATCGGCCTGGATCAGCGTCCGCTCGCGTGCCTGCATCGCCGGATCCTCCAGCAGCACTTGCCGCATCACGCCGGGCAATAGCCCCGCCGACGCCGGGGGGGTGTACCAGCGCCCGTCCAGCTTGACGAAGACATTCGATCGCCCGCCTTCGGTCAACT
The DNA here is from genome assembly GCA_964425025.1 of uncultured Burkholderia sp. Lineage (GTDB taxonomy): Bacteria > Pseudomonadota > Gammaproteobacteria > Burkholderiales > Burkholderiaceae > Trinickia. The sequence goes on from CAYRLJ010000029.1 coordinate 40,323, forward strand.
CCCCGCGCTCATTGAAGAACAGCATATCGAAGCAGCCTCGGGTTTCGGCCAAGCGCCAAGCCCGGTCGTACTCGGCGCGCAACGTGCTCTTGTGACGCAACAGGAATTCGTTCGAGTGCGTCGCTGCGAAGCCGTGCTCGGATGCGAGCATGACGCCGATCAAAGCAGCGGCACCGGAGGTAGCGGAGGTAGCTGAGGTAGCGGAGGTAGCGCCGACATGGGCCTTATCGCCCGCATCGGCTAGAGGCGCCACGGCGCCGAGCACCCCGCCCGTAATCTGCGCAGCGCCGTCTTTGCTCAACGCGAGCCGCACGCGGTGCGCGAGCCCGGCCGGCAGTTGCGAGCAATGCCCGGCGAGACGTTCCCGCAGCGCAGGTTCATTGAATAGGAAGCCAAGTTCGGCGGCACTTTTGCCTAGGCGCGCGAGATGCCGATCGAGATAGCGCACGCCATCCTGTCGCGTCGCATACATCGTCTCGAACAACTCCAGCCCCGGGTCCGCGCCCGTCAGAAACTTCGCCTTGAGCCGGCACTCGGCATACTCGTCGGCAGCGACGCTGTCGAGCACGATGCCGCCGCCCACGCCCATCGTCCCCCGACGTGCACCACCCGCATCACCGGGGGCGCTCAATGTCAGCGTGCGAATCGTGACCGAGAGACAGAAATCGCCGCAGCGCGCGGGCTCATTGCCGGCAGACGAGGCTGGCGGCGCTTCGATCCAACCGATCGTGCCTGTGTAGAGTCCGCGCGGCGTCGTTTCGATTTCGTCGATGAGCTGCATCGTCCGATGCTTGGGCGCGCCCGTGATCGATCCGCACGGGAACAGCGCGCGCAGCACATCGGCAAACGAGGTTCGCTCGCGCAGATCCGCCTCGATCGTCGACGTCATCGCCCAAATCGATGGATAAGGCTCGACGGAAAACAACGCGGGGACGCGCACCGAACCTGTCTTCGCCACGCGCGAGAGATCGTTGCGCAGCAGATCGACGATCATCAGGTTCTCGGCGCGATTCTTTGGGTCGCTGCGCAAGAACGCGCGAGCGCGCGCATCGTCCTCGGGCGAGCTGCCCCGCGCCGTCGTCCCCTTCATCGGGCGAGTACGCAACCGCTCTCCGTCCTTTTCGACGAACAGTTCGGGCGAGCACGAGAGCACCCACTCGTCGCCGGGCAGCGCGATCAACGCGCCGTAACGCACCGGCTGTCGCGCGCGCAAGCGCCGATAGAGCCCGACGGGCGAACCGAACACATCGAACGCGAGACGATAGGTGTAGTTGATCTGGTAGGACTCACCGGCGCACAGCGCTTCGTGCACAGCCGCGATCGCTCGCGTGAATGCATCGGGTGTCACGCTCTCGACGACATTCGCGGCGCCGGCGACGGACGGCGGCGGCAGTGCCTCGCCCATGGCGTATACCGAGGTCGACGCGCCGCTTGCAGGCATCGCGCCGCCGTCGAGTTCGGCGAGCCACGCATCGACCTGCTCGCGCGAACGCTTGTCGCACCGTTCGAACAACAAAAAACGCAGCGAGGCATCACCGCGCTTCGTGAATCGAGTCGACTGAGTGGGCTCAGTGAAACGAGCGCCCGGAGAAGGCCCGGAAGACGCCAACCGCTTACCGAATTCCAGATCGCGGCCGAATTCATAATCGCCGAGCATGACGGCGTGTAACCCGTCGCGCATGTCGCGCTCGACTTCGGCGCAGATGGCATCGAGCATCGATGCATCGGTGCACACGCGAGCACGCACGAAACCCGTATAGAGGCGGCTGGTCGGGGCCGGCGCGCTCGCCTCGCAATCGTCGAGCAGCGCGAACGTCGCGCCGCGTTGTGCTTCCATCATGTGTGCATCCGTCGGCGCGCTCTTGCATCGCCCTCGCACGAGCGCGCGGTCGATCAACCCATCAACCCATCAATCGAAAAAGCTCTTCACACGGTCGAACCAGCCCTTGCTTTGCGGGCTGTGCCGCGGGCCGCCTTCGACGAGCGACTTCTCAAACTGCTTGAGCAGATCGCGCTGCGGGTCGGTCAGCTTGACGGGCGTTTCGACTTGCACATGCACGTATAGATCGCCAGGTACGCTCGACCGCAGCCCCTTGATGCCCTTGCCCCGCAGCCGGAACGTCTTGCCCGATTGCGTGCCGTCGGGAACGGTGAACGTCGCGCGGCCCGCGAGCGTCGGCACTTCAATTTCACCGCCAAGCGCAGCCGTCGTGAACGGAATCGGCATTTGGCAGTGCAAATCGTCGCCGTCGCGCTCGAATACCGTATGCGGCTTGATATGGATTTCGACGTAGAGATCGCCCGGCGGCCCGCCGTTCACACCCGGCTCGCCGTTGCCCGATGAGCGGATACGCATGCCGTCGTCGATACCGGCCGGAATCTTGACTTCCAGCGTCTTCGTCTCTTTCACCTTGCCCGCCCCGTGGCAGTTCACGCACGGATCGGGAATGTAGGTGCCGGTGCCGTGACACTTCGGGCACGTCTGCTGGATGCTGAAAAAGCCCTGCGACATGCGCACGGCGCCCGAACCGTTACAGGTGGGGCAGGTTTCCGGCTTCGTGCCCGGCTTGGCGCCGGAGCCGTGGCAGATTTCGCACGAGACCCAACTCGGCACGCGAATCTGTGTCTCGGAGCCGTGCGCCGCTTGCTCGAGCGTGATCTCCATGCTGTAGCGCAAATCGGCGCCGCGATAGACCTGCGGGCCCGCGCGGCCGCGGCCGGCGCCCGCCCCGGCCGCTTGGCCGAAGATGTCGCCGAAGATATCGCCGAACGCATCGGCAAAGCCGCCGAAACCATGCGCGCCGGCGGCGCCGGCCATGTTCGGATCGACGCCGGCATGGCCATACTGATCGTATGCCATGCGCTTTTGCGAGTCCGACAGCATTTCATAGGCTTCCTTCGCCTCCTTGAAATGCTCCTCGGAATTCTTGTTGTCCGGATTGCGGTCGGGGTGGTACTTCATCGCCAGCTTGCGATACGCCTTCTTGATCTCGTCGTCGCTCGCATTCTTCGCAACGCCCAGAACCTCGTAGTAATCCCGTTTCGCCATCGGTTCACCGCCGGTTCGCGCTTTGGCACGCGACCGCTCCTTTCGCATACTGTGGAGTCTTGCGACTCGTTAGACAGGGGCCGCCCGGCCGTTCCCGACCGGCGCAGCAGCCCTGCCCTCCATAAAACAAACGTGCCCGGAGAACCCGAAGGCCCGCCAGGCGTCGATTCTGCCGGCCGCATCCTCGATGCAGCCCCGAACTGCCGCTTCGCGCCGCCCCAATGGAATGTCCTTCGGGGTCATGCCGCAGCGGCCCGGCGCTTCATGAGATGAAACGCCGGCCGCCACATCACGCGATAACGGCCATCGGTCAGTCCTTCTTTACTTCCTTGAACTCGGCGTCGACGACGTCATCCTCGGGCTTGCCCGTGCCATGGCCGGCGCTAGCGCCGCCCGCACCCGCGGCCGCTTCACCGGCCGCCGCGCCCGCGGCACCTTGCGCCTGCATGTCGGCATACATCTTCTCGCCGAGCTTTTGCGACGCGGTAGCCACCGCTTCGATCTTCGCTTCGAGCGATTCTTTGTCAGCCGAGGTGCTCTTCAACGTCTCTTCGAGCTCCTTCAATGCTGTTTCGATCTTCTCCTTTTCGGATGCGTCGATCTTATCGCCGTACTCGGTGAGCGCCTTCTTCGTGCTGTGCACGAGCGCATCGCCCTGGTTACGCGCATCGGCCAACTCGCGCAGACGGTGGTCTTCCGCGGCGTTCACCTCGGCATCCTTCACCATCTTCTCGATTTCGGCTTCGGACAAGCCCGAATTCGCCTTGATGGTGATCTTGTTTTCCTTGCCCGTCGCCTTGTCCTTCGCGCCGACGTGCAGTATGCCGTTTGCGTCGATGTCGAATGTCACCTCGATTTGGGGCACGCCACGCGGTGCGGGCGGAATCCCTTCGAGGTTGAACTCGCCGAGCAGCTTGTTGCCGG
>CAYRLJ010000030.1:0-43204 GCA_964425025.1 uncultured Burkholderia sp.
ACATGCACTTCACGCTCGAATACCCGAACATGATGCGCCGTCTGCACGAACTCGGCGTGCATGAACTGGGCGATCACTTTGCGAGCCGCATCGAAAAAGGCCGCATCGAGATCTACAACATCTGGGGCGACGGCTCGCGCCGCACCTACAAGGGCGCGGGTCAGTTGCCGCGGGACGCGAACAAATCGCACCGCTGGCTCGAATTCGATTCGCTGGTGCTCGTCACGGGCCGCCGCTCGAACGACACGCTGTATCGCGAACTGAAGGCGAAGCAGGACCAGTGGGCCGAGAAAGGCATCAAGTCGGTGTACCTGATCGGCGACGCTGAAGCCCCGCGCCTGATCGCCGATGCAACCTTCACCGGCCACCGTCTGGCCCGCGAAATCGAAGAGCCGAACGCGCAATTCCCGCTGCCGTATAAGCGTGAAGTGGCCGTGTGGGGCACGCCGCATCAGCCTGGCGGCACCTTCGAGATCGCCTACAAGAAGTAACCAAGAAGCGTGGTCGAAGCTGTGCGATAGCCGTGCATCCACAGCCGTTGTGCCGGACGCCGCGCCGGCACGACACGCGCACCACGTCAACAAGGCCTCACATGAAGGCCACGGAAGGGCGCGCAGTTCACATCGCGCGCCCTTCCCTTCGCAATCCAACGGACGAATCCCATGCTGAGCGCAGCGAATTTCGATCAAGCCACCGTGACACGCATCCTGTTCGAGGGTTTCCCAGCGTTCGCGATCGTGCTGTTTTATTTGGCGGGCGTGGCAGCCATCGCGGCGTTCGCCTGGGGTGTCTACGTGCAGATTCGCAAGTACCGGCGCGGACAGACCGTGACGGGACCCATCGACTTGCGCGCGCGTTTCGCCGACATGGTGCGCGTGGTGCTGAGTCACCGCACCGTGGCCCGCCGCGATCCGGCCGCGGGCCGCGCTCACCGGCTGATCTTCTACGGCTTCGCGGTGTTGTTCATCGGCACCGCCACGGTCACGCTAGATTACGACATCACCGCCCGCTTCCTCGGTTTTCACTTCTGGAACGGCAACTTCTATCTGGGCTTCAAGCTCGCGATGAATCTGGCGGGCGTCTCGCTGATCGGCGGCCTGATCTATATGATGGCGCGCCGCGGCTGGATCAAGCCGCCGAAACTCGACTACAAGCGCCCTGACCGCCAGCCCGGCGATCCGGACTACGACCGCAGCGGTTATCGGCGCGAGGACTGGGCCTTCCTGTGGACCCTCGTCCTGATCGGCATCACCGGCTTCGTGCTGAGCGCGCTGCGGCTGGTGTGGCTACAGGATCGCGCGGTGGTGTGGGACACGCGCTGGTGGTCGCCGGTGGCCGCGCTGCTCGCCGAAGGCATGCGCGGCGCGGGACTCGATTCGTCTGCCGCCTACGTGATCCGCACGGGCCTGTGGTGGTTCCATGGACTGCTGGCGCTCACCTTCATCGCGCTGATCCCGTACACGAAGGTCAAACATATCTTCACCGCAAGCGGATCGCTGATGATGCGCGATCCGCTCGCCGCGCAGCGTCTGCCGCGCATCCCGGCGGATAGCGAACGCGTCGGCTACAAGACGATCACCGATTTCACGTGGAAGCATCTGCTCAATCTCGATGCCTGCACGAAGTGCGGCCGTTGCCATGAGGCGTGTCCGGCCAACGCGGTCGGCGCGCCGCTGTCGCCGCGCGACGTGATCCTGTCGCTGCGCGAATTCGCCAATGAAGCCCTGCAAAAGAACGCGCTGCCCGACGAGGTCAAACTCGATGTGCACGGCAAGGGCATCGGCCAGGTGTTCATGGAAACCGTCTGGTCGTGCCGTACTTGCATGGCGTGCGTCGAGATCTGCCCGGTGGCGGTCGAACACGTGCCGATCATCGTGCAACTGCGCCGCAAGCTGGTCGAGGACGGCGAGATGGAACCCCAGGTGCAGAAGACGCTGCAGGCCATCCACAAGAACGGCAACTCGTTCAACGAATCGAAGAGAAAGCGCGCCGCGTGGACCAAGCCCCTGCCGTTTCAGATCAAGGACGCGCGCAAGGAGCCGGTCGAATTGCTGTGGTTCGTGGGTGACTACGCGTCGTTCGATCCGCGCAATCAACGGGTGAGCCAGGCGTTCGCCACGCTGCTGCACGACTCGAATGTCGACTTCGGGCTGCTCTACGAAGGCGAATCGAATGCGGGCAACGACGTGCGCCGCGTCGGTGAAGAAGGGCTGTACGAACTGCTCGCCGAAAACAATATCGCCATGCTCGGCGCCTCGACCTTCAAGCGCATCGTCACAACCGATCCGCACTCGTACAACACCATTCGCAACGAGTATCCCGACTTCGGCGGCAAGTACGAGATCGAGCACTACACGAGCGTCGTGGCGCGCATGCTCTCTGAGAACCGCATCAAGCCGAAGCGCTCGCTGGGATACCGCGTGACGTTCCACGATCCGTGCCACCTCGGACGCTTCAACAAGGGCTATGACGCACCGCGGCAGATTCTTGCGGCGCTCGGCTGCAAGCTGATCGAGATGCCCCGCTCGCGAGATAACTCGTTCTGCTGTGGCGCGGGCGGCGGACGCATCTGGATGAGCGATCCGGTGGGCGTCGAAAAGCCGTCGCAGAACCGCATGCACGAAGCGGCCCGAATCGAAGGACTGGAAGTGTTCGTCGTGTGTTGCCCGAAGGACCTGACGATGTTCGAGGATGCGCTGAAGACGAGCGGCTACGAAGGCCGGTTCGTCGTACGCGAGCTCATCGAATTGATCGCCGAGAGCCTCGTCGACGCGGAGGACGACCGCCCAGCCGCGGGCGGTACCCGCGAGATCGTTGCGGCGTGAACGTGCGAGGTACAGCGAACATGTCGACGCCCGTCGCGGACACCGGCCATGCAGACGGCGCGCAGACGCCTGTCGCGCGTACGTCCACGATGCGGCGTCACTGGCGCGAACTGATCGGTCTTGCGCTCGACGCTGACGATGTCTACGGAGCGGCCGCCCTGTACCCCTATGCACGCGCCGCCGATCGCGAACGGCTCGCCGCGCGCCTGTTCGGCACACGGCGCGAGCGCCTTGCATTGGCGGCCTTCGCCTTCGCGCCGCCGGCCGTGCTCGCTCAGCTTGCCGCGCTTGCCGCTGCCCAACATGATGAAACGCTGAAACTGCGGCTCGCGCGAAATCCGTCGACACCCGGCAGCGCGCTCGACGTACTCGCCGCCGCGGACAGCCCCGTGCCCTTGCGTCTGTCGCAACTGCTCGCGCGTCACGCTCAGGCGTCTCACTCGCTGCTCGGCAGCATCGCCACGCACACCGACGACATCAGCGTCCTGCACGCGCTGTGCGAGAACGTCGGCGTACCGTCGGATCTTCTCGCCCAACTGGAGCGGCGCGGCATCGCGTTACTGCAGCGCGTGCTAGCCGTTCATCTGGCGACCGACGCCCAGACACTCGCGCGCCTCTGGAAGAGCACGCGTATCAGCGCCGTGCGCGCCCAGGTGCTGCGGCATCCGTACTGCCCCGATGCGCTATTGCACACGATGCCGGCCTCGGTGGCCGAACGGCGAAGTCTCGCGCTCCATCCGCGCGCGCCTGCCAACGCGCTGATCCAGCTCGCCCGCGACGACGACCCAGCTGTACGGCGCGCCACTGCCCTGAACCTCAACACGCCGGCCAGTGCGCTGATCGCTTTGTGCTTCGACGCACAAGTCGCAGTGCGGCGCGCGGTGGCGGTGCGAGACGATATTCCACTGAAGGTCGTCGACTGGCTTGCCAGCGATGCCGATGCGTGGGTACGGCGGACACTGGCGCGCAACGTCGCCTGCCCGGCGCCTTGGCTCGAACGGTTTGTCAGGGATCGCGAATCCGAGGTGCGTCGCGCGGTCAGCCGGCACCCGTGCTGCCCGGCGCGCCTGCTTGCGATGCTCGCCGGCGACGCGGTGCCATGGGTGCGCGCAGGCGTTGCCTATCGCGAAGACCTCGGGCGAGCGCTGTTGAGTCGTCTGACTTCAGACCACGATATCGACGTGCTGTCCGGCGTCGCGCGTAATCCAGCGACGCCGCAAGCGCAACTCGCGCGGCTCGCCGAGCATGCGGCGCCCGACGTGCGACGCGGTGTGATTCTCAATCGGCACGCCACACGCCGCGTCCTCCTGCCGTTGCGCGACGAAGGCTACCCGCTGCACCGCATCCTGGTGTTCGAGCATCCCAATCTCACCGACCAGGACCGCTGGCGCATGCGCTTCGACCCGGACAGCGAGGTGCGCGCGCGCATGTTCGGCTATCTGGGCCGCATGCTCGGCCCAGCGATATCGGCCTCCGAGGCCGCGAAGCGGCGCCGCCACGTGCATGACCCCCAACCCAATTTGCAACCCACCGCGGAAGCAGGTTCACCGCAAAATTCGACGCAACATGAGCCGCCCTATCCGCATTACCCGACGAACACGATGGAGCCAAGATGAAAATACTCGTAACCATTAAGCAGGTCGTGTCGCTCGATGAGGATTTCGAGCTACGTGACGACGGCCGCGATGTCGAAGCCGATTTCCACGTCTTCGATCTGAACGAGTGGGACCATTACGCGCTGGAAGAAGCGATGCGGCTAAAGGAAGCGGCGAGCGGCGACGTCGAGGTCGTGGTCGCGACCGTCGGCCCGGATAGCGCCGACGAAGAGTTGCGCAAGTGTCTGGCGAAGGGTGCGGACCGCGCGGTCCGCGTCTGGAGCGACGATATGGAGGAATCGGACCCGGTCGCCATCGCTCGCGTGCTGGCCGCGCTGGCCCGCCGGGAAGCGCCCGATATGATCTTTGCGGGCGTGCAGGCGTCCGACCACGCCTACGGTGCGACCGGCATGGCGCTAGCCGGACTGCTCGACTGGCCGCATGCGGCGGTCGTCGCGGGGCTCGATTATGCGCCGGGCGCACAGACGGCAACCGCACGCCGTGAACTCGAAGGCGGCGCGTACGCGGCGGTCGCCGTGCAATGCCCCGCCGTGCTGACGCTGCAACTCGGCATCAACACGCCGCGCTACGCATCGCTGCGCGGCATCAAGCAGGCCGCGTCAAGGCCGATCGAAATCGTCACGTCCGAAACACTCGGGCTGTCGCCATCGCAGACGGGCGCAGCCGGTTCACTGTCGCGCGTGCGGCGTGTCTATGTACCGAGCGTCGGCCGAGCCAAAATGCTCGAGGGCACACCCGCCGAGCAGGCCGCACGCCTTGCCAATCTGATCAAGGAATTCCGGGGAGAAGCGAAATGAGCGGCATTCTGCTAGTCGTTGAACATCGACAGGGACAACTGCGGCCTGTGAGCCTCGAAGTAATCGGCGCCGCCGTCGCGGCAAAGGAAGCGAGCGGCGAAGCCATCACGGTCGCGGTGCTGGGCGCCCAGCCCGATACCTATGTCCAGGCGCTGAAACTCGCGGGCGTCGATGAAATCGTTACCGTGCAAACGGCGCACGACGCATTCGATCCCGACACCTACGAAGCCGTCACGCGCGCGCTGATCGATGCGCGTTCACCTTCGCTCGTGCTGCTGCCGCACACGATCGACACGCTCGGCTACGCGGCGCCGCTTGCGGCGAAGGGCAACTACGGCTTCACGACCGATGCGTTCGCCCTCGCGCGCGACGGCGATGCCTGGGTGGCAACGCGCTCCGGCTACGGCCAGAAGGTCAACATGGAAATCGAGTTCCCGGACAAGGCAACCGTCGTCGTGACGTTGCGGCCCGGCTCGTTCAAGGCGCCCGAAGGCGCGGCCACGCCCGATGTCTCCACGTTTGCCCCGCCAGCGGTCACGCCGCGCAGCACGCACGTCGAATTCGAAGAACCGGCTGTCAGCAGCGCGGTCGATATTCCGGGCGCCGAATTCATCCTATCGATCGGCCGCGGCATCGGCGAAGAAACCCATGTCGAGCAGTTCAAGGAACTGGCCGACTCAGTCGGCGCCACACTCGGCTGCTCGCGTCCGATCGCCGATTCGGGATGGTTGCCGAAAGCCCATCAGGTCGGACAATCGGGCAAGACCGCAACCGCCTGCAAGCTGTACATCGCGATGGGTATCTCGGGCTCCGTGCAGCACATGGCGGGGATGAAGCACGTCGACAACATCATCGCCGTCAACACCGATCCGGAGGCGTCGATCTTTACGATAGCCCGCTATGGCATCGTCGGTGACATCTTCGAAATCGGCGAAGAACTGCGCGGCCACTTCTGAGACCGGGTATACGCGAATTACCCTACCGGCCGGCGCGTCGCGAGACGCCCGGCCTGCAATTTTCTTTAACGCAGAACATTTTTTCGAACGCCAACCGCGGGTAGACTATTTGGGTATATCAAAAAAACATTACAGTCCCCAGCCGACGCGACGCACTGCACCGCGCATTCCACGCTTGGTTGCAAGACTGAACATAGGCCGTTCCAGTAGAGACAGGCAGTCTGAATGAGCCGAGGAAAAAGTCGATGGCCCCCAATAGAGTGCTTCTGATCGACGACCATGCGTTGTTTCGCAAGGGCGTCGCGCAACTGATTCAGATGAACCCGGCTTTCACGATCGCCGGCGAAGCGTCGTCAGGACGTGACGGCGTCGAGATGGCCGTCCGCCTGAAGCCCGATGTCGTGCTGATCGATCTCAACATGCCGGAAGTCACCGGCATCGAGACAGTCGGGCTGATGCGCGAGGCCGGTGTGGATGCGCGCTTCATCATGCTGACCGTGTCCGACAACGAGCGCGATGTGGTCGCGGCGCTGCGGGCCGGCGCGCACGGGTATCTTCTGAAGGATATGGACCCCGAAGATCTGTGCGTCAGCCTGCAAAAGGCCCTCAAGGGCACCGCTGTACTGAGCGAGGCGGTCACCGGCAGCCTTGTGCACGCGCTCTCGGGCGGCCAGCGCATGCCAGCCAGCCAGACCGATCTCACGGCGCGCGAACTCGAGGTGTTCGACTACCTCGTCGCGGGCCTATGCAACAAGGCGATTGCGCGCAAGCTCGATATCAGCGTCGGCACGGTCAAGGTGCACGTCAAGCATGTGCTGCGCAAACTCGACCTCCATTCGCGGCTCGAAGCCGTGGTGTGGCGGCACGAGCAAGGCGCTCGAGGACACTGAGGCCCCCGTCCTCGCCGCTGGAACGCCCCCAAAAAATCGCGCGGCTACCTCAAAGGGGGTAGCCCCTCAAGGCGAATTGTCACTGGAAATTCGTCCACGAATAATCGGACTCAGGGTGAAGGCACTGCCGTGTCCGCCCTTCATTATTCGGAGATGCGCGTCATGCAGTCATCCCAGTTCATCGAGGAGCGCGGCGGTCGGGTGGACGACGTTCTGCGCCAACGGCTCGGACGCTTCGAACCGAGCGCGCCCGTGGTCCGCTCCTGGACACGTTGCCTGCAGGAGTATGGGCTCGATCCCGAGGTGTGCAAACCGCCGCCGGTACTCACCAGCGCCGAACTCGCGGTGCGCCGCGACCGGCAGAGCGATCTGATCGGCTGCGCGAAACTCGAGATGGCGACGCTTTATCAGCAACTCGGCGATGCCGATCTCGCGGTGGTGCTGACCGACGCCGATGGCGTGATTCTGCATCTGGTGTCGTCGACGGATTTCTCCGACCAGGTCGAAGACTGGGGCTTCTGCGTCGGCGCCGTATGGAGCGAACGGGAAGCCGGCACCAACGGCATGGGGACCTGTCTCGCCGAGGGCGAAGCGATCGCCGTGCGCCAGCATGAGCACTTCTTCTCGCGCTATACCGCGCTGACCTGCTCCGCCGCGCCCGTATTCGACGAATGCGGCAAGGTTGCGGGCGTACTCGATGTCACCAGCCGCTCGCAGTTGCTGCAGCAGCATTCCCTCGTGCTGGTCGGGATGTCACGGCAGATGATCGAGAATCGCCTGCTCGACGCGCGTCACGCCCAAGCGCATATGGTGCATTTCCATAGCCGGCCTGAATTCGTCAACACGCTGCACGCCGGCAAGCTCACGATCGCCGACGACGGCACGGTGCTCGCAGCAAACCGCAGCGCGCTGTTGCAGCTGGGTTTCAGCTCGCTTGCCGAGATCGCGGGCAAAGCCATTACCGATCTGTTCAACGCATCGCTGTCGGATATCGTGGCGCGCAGTGTGCGCAGTTCGTTTCATCCGGTAGCCATTTATCGAGCTCGTGCGTCGAATCGCTTTTTCGTCGTTGCTCAGGAGCCGCGCAGCCAGGCGGCCGCGGCGGTGGAATCCGCGGTGCGAAACCGGGGCCCGGCTCAGTCTGCGATAACCGAACGGGTGCGCCGTCCGGGCGTGCCGCGCGTCGAATTCGGCGATACGCAACTCGCCCGCCAGTTCAGTCTCGGCGAGCGCGTGATCGATCGCGGCATTGCCGTACTCGTGCATGGCGAAACCGGCAGCGGCAAGGAAGTATTCGCCAACGCGCTGCACGCGGCCAGCGCCCATCATCGCGGTCCGTTCGTGGCGGTGAACTGTGCGTCGCTGCCTGAACATCTGATCGAAAGCGAATTGTTCGGCTACCGCGCGGGCGCCTTCACCGGCGCACAGCGTGAAGGGCGACGCGGCAAGATTGTGCAGGCCGACAACGGCACGCTCTTTCTCGACGAAATCGGCGACATGCCGCTTGCGCTTCAGGCTCGCTTGCTGCGCGTGCTCGAAGAACGCGAAGTGACGCCGCTCGGTGCGGAGACCGTCATCAAGGTCGATTTTCAGCTGGTCAGCGCGAGCCATCGCGATCTCGCCGAATTGGTCGCGAACGGGCAATTCCGTGAAGACCTGTATTACCGGCTCAACGGTGTCGCCCTGCATTTGCCCCCGCTGCGCGATCGCGAAGACAAACTCGCACTGATTCAACATCTTCTCGACCAGGACAGCGACACGCCGCTCTCGCTCAGCAATGAAGCGCGCCAGATCCTGCTCGATTACCCGTGGCCCGGCAACATTCGCCAGTTGCGCAATGTGCTGCGCACAGCCGCTGCATTCTGCGACGGGGCAGAGTTGACCTGCGCGCATCTGCCTCCCGACCTCGTGCGCAACACGGGCCGCCAGATACGCGAAGCCGGCGCGAACCTCGCGGCGCAGATCGTCACTGATTCCACCGGAGATTCCACCGAAGATTGCGCCCCCGCCGCGCCGACGCTCAATGCCATCCTGCAAGCGGAGCGCGAAGCGTTGCTCACCCTGCTCGGCAAACATCATTGGAACGTGAGTCAGGTGGCGCTTGCGCTGGGCGTCACGCGCAATACGTTGTACCGGAAGATGCGGCGCGTCCAAATCAAACCCTGACGCGCCGCTCGTTTCTCAGATCCGCGGGCTTGCCTGCTCGTCCGCGCGCACCGCACTTGCCGCGCCTGTCCGTTGCCGCCACCGGCGCGGACCGCCGATCAGTTCGGGCAATTCGGCGAGATCGTCGATGACGCGCAGGCAAGGCAATTCCGATACCGGATGGTCCGCGCTATAGCCGTAGCTCACGCAGATCATCGCCATCCCGGCGGCCTGCGCGGCCAACGCATCATTGGCCGAATCGCCGACATAAAGCGTATGGGCCGGTTCCACGCCTAGCGCATCGCAGGCAAGCAGGAGCGGCGCCGGATCGGGTTTGCGTTGGGTGAGCGTATCGCCGTCGACGACGATATCGAACCATGCGGACAAGCCGAAACGCTGCAGCAGCGGCGCGACAAAGCGCTGTTTCTTGTTGGCCACGACTCCGAGCTTCAGCCCCATCTGGCGCAGTCCGTCGAGCGCAGCCTCGACGCCCTCGAACAATTTCGTCTGATATCCATCCGCGCCCCGGCAGATCGACTGATAGCACGTCTCGTAGCGCCGCAGTACAAGATCGCGCGTATGCGCCTCGTTGGGGGCGCCGAGCCATGCGAATGCACGCTCGACCAGTACGGCCGAACCACCGCCGATCAGCGTTTGCGTCACATCCGTGCTGAGCGCGGACAGCCCGCGCTCAGCCAGCGCGCGATTGAGCGCGCTGCCGATATCCGGCGAGGTATGCAACAGCGTGCCGTCAAGATCGAACAGGACGGCATCGACGGGCAGATTGCGCGACATGACTTGCATGACTGTGTCTCCAGTAAACGTGTATAGCTGCATGGTTCGACAAGCGCGCGCGTCAAGCCGCGCGTCGTTGCCGGTCGATCATCTGCAGGATCATCGGGGTGAAAATCAGTTGCATGGCGAGACCCATCTTGCCGCCGGGCACCACGATCACGTTCGGCCGGCTCATGAACGAATCGTGCAGCATCGTCAACAGATAGGGGAAATCGATACCCTTCGGGTTGGTGAAGCGGATCACCACGAAACTTTCGTCGGCGCTCGGAATATCGCGTGCCGTGAAGGGGTTGGACGTATCGACGGTCGGCACACGCTGGAAGTTGACGTGTGTGCGGCTGAACTGCGGACAGATGTAGTGCGCGTAGTCGGGCATGCGGCGCAGGATGGTATCCATCACCGCTTCCTGCGAATAGCCGCGCAGCGTCTTGTCGCGATGCAGCTTCTGGATCCATTCGAGATTGATGATCGGCACCACGCCCACCAGCAGATCCGCATGCTGCGCCACATCGATGCCATGCCCGACGAAGCCGCCATGCAATCCTTCGTAGAACAGCAGATCGGTGCCGGGTGTCACGTCTGTCCATGGGGTGAACATGCCCGGCTGCAAATCGTATTTCGCGGCTTCCGCCTCGTCGTGCAGGTATTGGCGCACACGGCCCCCGCCCGACACGGCGTATTGCTGGAATAGTTCAGCAAGCTGTTCCAGCAGGTTCGCCTGTGGCCCGAAGTGGCTGAACTGCTGGCGGCTCTCCTCCGCTTCCTTCATCGCCACGCGCATCGCCTCACGGTCGTAGCGATGAAACGCGTCGCCTTCGACAATCTGCGCGTTCAGCTTTTCGCGCCTAAAAATATGCTGAAAACTATTCATCACCGTGGTGGTGCCGGCACCGCTCGAACCCGTCACGGCCACAATCGGGTGTTGGATCGACATAATGTCCCGCTCATCAGGCAAAGCCTCGCCGGTGCGTAAGCACCGCACGGCGAAGCGCTGGTCAGGTCCAGTTTCATGGATCGACGCCGGAACGCTCGTCGGTCCAATCCGCCGCCCATTCCGGTGACACGCTTCAGGCGCGTGCTTCCGGGCGAAACAGCGAACGTTCGTTGAACAGCGGCGAGATGAAGGGCGCATCCGAGCCGCTCTCGTATTCGCGGTGATAGCGCTCGAGCCGTTCGACCTCGCACGGCGAGCCCAGAATCACCGGCACTCGCTCATGCACGGCTTGCGGCTCGAGTTCGAGGAGCCGCGCGCGCCCGGTGCTCGCGATGCCGCCTGCCTGCTCGATCAGAAACGCCAGCGGGTTCGCCTCATGGAGCATCCGCAAGCGGCCCGGACGTGCCGGCTGCCTGTGCTCACGGGGCTGCAGGTAGACACCGCCCAGCATCATCAAACGGTGCACGTCGGCGACGGTCGAACCCGTCCAGCGCGTGCTGAAATCGCGCTGACGCTCGCCCGTGCTGCCCGCCCTGCACTCGCGCACGAACCGCAGCACAGGGGGCTCCCACAAGCGCTCGTTCGCGCTGTCGATCGAAAATTCGGCCGCTTTCTCCGGTAGCCGGATCAAGGGATGCGTCAGCATGAACGTGCCCGTTTCGCGATCCAGCGTAAAGCCGTGCGCGCCGCTGCCGACCGTCAGGACAAGCATCGTCGACGGACCATACATCGCGTAGCCTGCCGCAATCTGTTCGCGGCCCGTTCGCAGGAAAGCGGTGTCTCCTGCCGGTTGGCGATCGTGCTGACGCAACACCGAAAAAATCGTTCCGGCTGTCAGGCTTAGGCCGGCTTGCGCGGCGCCATCCAGCGGCTCGAATGCAACGAGGTACTTTCCCTGCGCGCCGTCGGCGGGCGTGGCCGCCTCCAACCTGGTCGAGGCGAACGCCGCCACTAGCGCGCTTTGCTTGCACATCGCGGCGAATAGGTCGTGCGCGGCGACATCGAGCGGTTGATGCCGCATCCCCGGCCCGCCGAGCGCACCCTGGCTCACGAGCGATGCAATCCTGCCGACCGTCTGGGCAATCTCGCCAAGCAGGACGTCGAGACCGGCATGCCCCGCCCGGTCGGCCATTGCGCCGACCGTCTCGCGAAGCTCTCGGGTCAGACAATCCGCCAGCGTCATCTGTCTGTTCTGCATAGTCGCCTCGTTTCACGATGGTTGAAAGGATTGACCGGCTTCGCGCGCGGCGGCAAACACACGGCTCGCGCGCAAATAGGCGGCGTCGCATGGGTTCGACGATAGGCGCTCGCACGACCAAGATAAACTCATATATTCTTAGTCAACCTATAAGCGATGCTTTATCTGCCGCTCGCCCCACTCCTGCGCTCATGCTCAACTTCGTCCGCACGCTCACGCTGCGTCAACTGCAGATCTTCGCGACCGCCGCGCGGCACAGCAGCTTCGTGCGCGCAGCGGAAGAACTGCATTTGACGCAACCGGCGGTGTCGATGCAGATCAAGCAGTTGGAGCAAACCGTAACGCTGCCGCTGTTCGAACGCATCGGCCGACGGCTCACGCTGACCGAAGCGGGTGAAACGCTGTCTCACCATGCGAACCGGATTCTCGGCGAGGTCAAGGACGCGGAAGATGCGCTGCAGTCGCTCAGACTCGCCGACAGCGGCGCGATCTCGATCGGTCTCGTCAGTACCGCGAGGTACTTCGTGCCGATGCTGATTGCGCGCTACTCAGCTCAGTTTCCGAAAGTGGACGTGCGCTTCACCATCGCCAATCGCGATGCGTTGCTGCACCTCCTGCAAGACAACGCAATCGATCTCGCCGTCATGGGCCGTCCGCCGCGCGATCTCGATGCCGTCGCCGAGCCGCTCGCCTACAATCCGCAGGTGATCGTCGCCTCGCCGCGGCACCCGCTTGCCAACGCACAGCGATTCGACTTGCAGGAATTGCGCCACGACACGTTCCTCATGCGTGAAATCGGTTCGGGCACGCGCACGGTCGCCGAACAGATGTTCAAGAATCATCTCTTTACGCCCGCGAAACTCGTCACGCTCGACAGCAACGAAACCATCAAGCAGGCCGTGATGGCGGGTATGGGCATCAGCCTGTTGTCGCTGCATACGCTGCGGCTGGAACTGCGTACGCGCGAGATCGCGCTGCTCGACGTGAGCGGCACACCGATCGATCGCGCCTGGCAGATCGTGCATCTGAACGCGAAGCAACTCTCGCCAACCTGCCAGGCATTTCGCCGTTTCGTTATCGAGCACGCCGGGTCCTATCTCGCCGACGGATATGCGAACGTGCCGAGGCACGTCGCCGTGCTCGGATCGGATGCGCCAGCCGCGCGTGACACAGTGTCACTGATTCGGCACAACGACGTGACCAACAACTAGCGCCCTCGCTCGAACGAATCGCGCGCATTGCTCGATGGCGCAACCTGCGAATAGCCGTCGATACCGCTTGCTCGCATGGCATGACGCTTGCGTTGATCGGACCGGACCCGCCGTCCGCTCACCGATCGAAGGAAGCGCTCATGACGCAAGACGCCGTATCCACACAGTGTGCGAAACACGCGAACGCCGTCACCGTGAATGCGCCCGGGCGGCTGCATCTCGGCTTTCTCGATCCTGGCGCGTCGCTTGGGCGGCGCTTCGGCAGCCTCGGACTGGTGGTTGACGGCATCAGCACGACACTTGAAGCGCGCCTGTCCTGCGACGATCAAGATCACTACACAGCGCCCCCCTACGCAAGCGACGAACTCCCCCGCATTCGAGCCCACATCGATACGCTCAAGCGGCTGACCGGCAAGCGCGAGGCCATCGACGTACGGTTGCGGCACGCGTTGCCCGCCCATGCAGGTCTCGGGTCCGGCACGCAAATCGCGCTCACGGCGGGCCACGCATTTGCGCAGCTGCACGGTCTGGCGCTCGACGCGACACAACTTGCGCTGGCACTCGCGCGTGGCGGACGGTCGGGCATCGGCGTGGCCGGTTTCGAACAAGGCGGTCTGATCCTCGACGGCGGCCCGCGCGGCGCGACGCAATTGCCGCCTGTCCTCGCGCGCTTCGCGTTCCCCCCTGAATGGCGCGTGCTGCTCGTACTCGACGACACGCGTACGGGCCTCTCGGGCAACGCCGAGCGCAACGCGCTCGCCGAGCTGCCGCCATTTCCACAGTCGCTCGCCGCCCACGCGTGTCACCTGACGCTAATGCAGATCCTGCCCGCCGCCGCAGAGCATGACTTTGTGCCGTTCGCGCGCGGCATCAGCGAACTGCAGGCGGGTGTCGGCCGTTATTTCGCCGCGTCGCAGGGTGGCGTCTATACCAGCCCGGCGGTGGCGCAAGTACTCGACTGGATCGGCGCGCGCTATCGCGCGGGGATCGGACAAAGTTCGTGGGGCCCGACCGGTTTTGCGATCCTGCCTTCACAGGACGAAGCCGCGCGCGTCGTGGCCGCGGCAAGCTCGGCCGGTGTGGTCGGCGCGTCGCTACGGCTTGAAATCGTCAAGGGGCGGAACGTGGGTGCGACTGTTATCCATACGCCCGCCGCCGCTTGAATCCCTTCCATCAGCCATCTCTCTTTCGTTGAGGAAAAATGGAGCGCCCGTTCATTCTCCATATGTTTACGCCCACCCGGCAGATGAGTCCGTTCGACGTGAACATGGCCGTCGATGCCGGTTATCAGGTCGTCGTACCGTACGCCGATGTCGGGATCGACAACATCGCCGCGCTCACGCAGGACGCGATCTTCTCGCGCGGACCGAAAGACCTCGCGCGCACCGGCATTTTCATCGGCGGCCGTGACGTCGTGCTCGCCGCCGACATGCTGAGCCGCTCGCGCGAAGCGATGGTCCCGCCGTTCGAGGTGTCCGTTTTCGCCGACCCGAGCGGCTCGTACACAACGGCCGCCGCGCTCGTCGCAACAGTTGAATGGCATCTGCAGCGCACCCACGCGACAGGCCTCGCGGGAAAACAGATTCTTGTGCTGGGCGGCACCGGGCCAGTCGGCGTCATCGCCGGCGTGCTGGCGGCGCGGGCCGGCGCCCAGGTTGCAATTGCGAGCAGTCGCGGCCTGCCCGCCGCGCAGTCCGCCAGCGACCGCATCAACGTACGCTTCGGCGTGCAGACGACGGGCGCCGATGCCCAATCGGCTGACGCGCTGGACGCCGTCCTGGCCCGAAGCGATGCCGTATTCGCCACCGCCGCGGCCGGTGTGCAAGTGATGAATGCGCGGCAGGTCGACGCGGCGGCGCAGTTGCTGATTGCAGCCGACGTCAATGCCGTGCCGCCCGCGGGCATCGACGGTGTGGGCGTCATGGATGACGGCAAGCGTTTCGGCAAGCGCGGCGCGCTCGGCATCGGCGCGCTTGCGATCGGCAATGTCAAGTATCAGGTGCAGCGACGATTGTTCGAGCAGATGCTCGCCGCGACCCAGCCCTTGCATCTCGGGTTCGAGCAGGCGTTCGCGCTCGCACGCGAGGTGCTCGCCGAGCGCACGGCGCAGGCTGCCTGAACTGAACGGACCGTTGTCTCCTTGCGACGGCGCAGGTCGACGATCTGATGACCTGCCCGCTGTCGCCGCTAACCCGCCACCCCCGCGCGCTCATGAAGCAACCCACCCTTGTCGTCGCCGGACTATCGGCGCGCATGCTCGCAGAATCGGCGCGGCGGGCGGGCTGGCGCGTGATCGCCCTCGACCTGTTTGGCGACGTCGACACCCGCGCCGCCGCGGACGACTGGTATCAGATCGGCGACCCGGCCACGCTGCAGCTCGACCCGGCACGCACGTACGCCGCGCTTGAACGTGCGGCCAGCCTGCCTGGGGTGATGGGATGGGTCGCGGGCAGCGGCTTCGAACGCTACCCGCAACTGCGCTTTGCCCGATTTCAGGCATTGCCGCCGCTCGGCAATTCGCTGCACGCATATGAAGCAGTACGCACGCCGGCCCGCTTCTTTGGACTGCTCGCCGCGCACGGCATTCCATTTCCGGAGACGCTCGCGCGGCGTCCTCGCGACACGAGCGGGTGGCTGCGCAAAGACGCGCGCGGCACGGGCGGTTGGCATATCCGGCGAGCCGGCGCACGCGGCGATGCAGCGTGCGAAGGGCATCCAGACGTGTATTTCCAGCGGACGTGCCCGGGCCGTTCGATGTCGGCACTGTTCATCGCCAACGGCAGCAGCGCCACCGTGCTGGGTTTCAACGAACAGCTCATCGTGCCGCAGCGCCGTCATCCGTTCACCTGGCGCGGTGCGATCGGGCCGGTTCAGATGCCCGCCGCTCTCGCCACGCAGCTGCATCGCGCTATACAGACGATCGTTGCAAGCACGCGTCTGGTTGGCCTGAACAGTCTGGACTTTCTGTTCGACGGCGAGCGCTTCTTCGTGCTCGAAGTCAACCCGCGGCCTTCCGCGACGATGGCGCTGTATGACGGCCACCTGCCGCCGTCGCTGCTTGCGCTGCATGTCCGCGCAAGCAAGGGTGAAGGGCTCGGTCCGCCGATGCCCGCCCCACCCACCTTACCTGCGCCGCAGATTCGCGGCGAACAAGTCGTGATCGCGCGCGCCGGCCACACGGTTTCGCCGGCGTTCGTCGCGAGAGCGCAGCAACGCGGCTGGTGTCACGACATTCCGGCCGCAGGCAGCGCGGTTGCAGCCGGCACGCCGTTATGCAGCGTGTCGGTCGCCTGCGCGCCCGGCACCTCCGCCGACGCCGTACGCGCCGAACTTGCCGCTCGCGCGTCCACCATCGAACCCATCATGGAGGCTTACCATGACGACCCCATCGCCATTCGCTGACGCTGCATTCAGCGCCGCGCCGCTCAGCGTCAACGCGCTCGCCCAACCTCTGCTCGCGAAGCTGCTCGAACGGCTGCCGCAACTCGGTCTCGCAGCGCGCCGCGACGCGCGCGGCGTGCTGATCGTCGATGCCGGCATCGACACGCCGGGCAGCATCGCCGCGGGCGCCGCCATCGCTGAAATCTGCATGGGCGGACTCGGTGAAGTCCGCGTGCGCGCAGCAACCTCGAACAGCGCGCGCGACGAATGGCCCACCTTTTTGGAGATTGCCAGTGCGCAGCCGGTGCTGGCCTGCCTCGCGAGCCAGTATGCCGGATGGAGTCTCGCCGCGAGCAAGGAGGAAACCGGCGGCAAAAAGTTCTTCGCGCTCGGCTCCGGGCCGGCCCGCTCGCTCGCCTGCAAGGAACCCCTCTACGAAGAGCTGCTCTATCGCGACGACGCATCCCACGGGTGCCTTGTCCTGGAAGTGGACCGCGCGCCGCCCGAGGTCGTCATCGACAAGGTGCTGCGCGACTGCAAGCTCGACGCGCGTCACCTCACCCTGATTCTCACGCCGACCGCGAGCCGCGCGGGCACGACGCAAGTGGTCGCGCGCGCGCTCGAAGTCGCTCTGCACAAGGCTCATGTGCTGGGTTTCGCACTGGGCGACATTGTCGAAGGGACGGCCAGCGCGCCGCTGCCGCCGCCGGGTCGCGAGTCCATCGACGCGATGGGCCGCACCAACGACGCCATTCTCTACGGCGGACGCGTGCATCTGAGCGTGACGGGCAACGACGACGCGGCGCGCGATCTCGCCCGAAAATTGCCTTCATCGGCCTCACGCGACTTCGGCCGCTCGTTCGCCGATATCTTCAAGGAATACGACTACGACTTCTATCGCATCGATCCGGCGCTCTTCGCGCCCGCCGAGGTATGGGTCAGCAATCTGAGCACAGGCCACACGTGGCACGCGGGCGCCACCCGCTTCGATCTGCTCCACCCACTCTGGCTCGCCGAGGCCTAACATGAGCACGCCCGCACCGCGCGTCGCGATCATGTGCGACGAAACCGGCTGGCATACGTCGCGGCTCAAGAAGGCGTTACGCGAACGCGGCGCGCAAGGTCGCTGCGTGGATCTCGCGGACTGCCGCTTCGACACGACCTGGGCCGCGCACGGTCTCGTGATTCCGGGCTACGGGCGCGGCCTGCCAGACGCGGCGATCGTGCGCGGCATTGCCGGCGGCACCTTCGAACAGGTCACCGTGAGGCTCGGCATTCTGCATGCGCTGCGTGAACTCGGCATTCCCGTCTACAACGACGCACGCGCGATCGAGCGCAGCGTCGACAAGTCGATGACCACATTTCTGTTGCATCGCGCCGGCATTCCGACGCCGGCGACATGGGTCAGCGAATCGGCGCCGCAAGCGCAGCGCATCGTCATGCGCGAAGCGGCGGCAGGACGACAGGTCGTCCTCAAACCACTGTTCGGCTCACAAGGCAAAGGACTGCTGCGGCTAGGCGCCGGCGAGTCGGGGTGTGCGCCGCTGCCCGCGCTGAAGGCCTATGGACAACTGGCCTATCTGCAACGCTTTATCGAGCCACGCGAGACGCCTGGCTTCGACTGGCGTGTCCTGGTGGTGGGCGGCAAAGCGGTGACGGCCATGCGGCGGGTGAGCGAACACTGGGTGCATAACGTCGCACAAGGCGCGCGCTGCGAAGCGGCGGCGCTGACGGCCCCGCTCGCGCAACTCGCCGAGCGCGCCAGTGCCGCGCTCGAGCTCGACTATGCGGGCATCGATCTGATCCCCTGCGGCGACTCGCCGGCTGGCGCACAGGTGATCGAAGTCAACGGCGTGGCCGCGTGGCACGGTCTGCAGTCGGTCACGCCTTTCGACATCGCCGGCTGTATCGCCGACGATCTGCTGAACCGCAAGCTCGCGCTGAGTCCGCGCGTCGTGCCGCGCGACACGCACGCGGAGGTTGCATGAACGCGCATTCGGCCACCGCGGCGATCGAAGCCGCGTTTCTATGGGCATGCGAACTGGATGTCGCCTGCGCGAAGCCGGGGAACGTCAGTGTGGCGTCGCCGGGGCATAGGATGACCGCCGATCTTTTCGTGGCGAGCGCCCGTGCGGCATGCGGCCCGCTCACGCAGCGCGGCGCGCCGGTCGGCGCGCGCATCGAGGCCGCCATCGCGCGCACGCGGGAGGCGGCCGGGTGTAACACGAACCTCGGCATCGTGCTGCTGTGCGCGCCGCTCGCTGCCGCCTTTGAGACGCAACCGGCTTCGCCCGATGCGCTCGGCGCCGCGCTGCAACGCGTGCTTGCGGCATTGAGCGTGGACGATGCGAGCGCCGCCTATCGGGCGATAGCGCTAGCCAACCCTGCCGGCCTCGGCGAAGTGCCGAGCCAGGATGTCGGTGCGCCGCCGACCATCGATCTGCGCGCTGCGATGAGCCTCGCCGCCGATCGCGACAGCATTGCGCGCCAATACGCACTCGATTTCGCCGACGTGCTGGGTTTCGGCCTCGCGCGGTTTCATGCAATGCTCGCGGCGCGGTCTGGGTTGCCGTCCGCATTGCCCGACGCCGTGCTCGCGACCTGGCTCGCGTTCCTCAGGCGATGGCCGGATTCGCACATCGCGCGCAAACATGGCCCGCGCCGGGCGGAGTGGGTGACGCGCGAAGCCGCCGTCTGGTTCGCGCAAGCCGAGCAGGGCCCGCTCGATACGAGCGCGCTCGCAGCATGGGATCACGCCCTGAAGTCAGACGGGATCAATCCCGGCACCAGTGCGGATCTCACGGTCGCGACACTCTTTGCCGCCGCGTGTCTCAACCCGTCGCTGATTCAAATGCCGTTTCCTCGCGTACACGCGTGAGCCTCGCCCGCATAAGCCACTCCCCTCGTCACAAAGGCTTTTCCGGAGGGAACATGCCCGCGCCGAGCAGCGCGAGCCCGGCGCCTTCGCGCCTCGATGCGCTGCTGGCCTCGCAGCGGCGCCGTTCGATCACGACCCCCACCGCCTTCACATTCGGGAACTTGTGCGGCTTCACGAGCGCGACCCGCACCCAGTGCGCGCCGAAGTCGACGAGCAGCATCTGCGCGATCGCCTCGGCCAACGCTTCGAGCAATTGCACGCCATGGTCGGACAGCAAGGTCTGCAGCGCGCCGTGCACCCGGCCGTAGTCGATCGTGTCGAGAATCTGGTCCGTGTCGCACGCGCGACTTCTCGGCACGCCGGCCCATAGATCGATTTGCACCGGCTGCGGCTCATGCAGCTCTTGCGGATCGATACCGATCACGGTTTCGGCCGTGAATCCCTCGATGAAAATGATGTCCATCGACTGAGACGCCTCTGCGCCAGCGTGCCCCGCGGCACTGCCGGCATGCTTCGAAAGCCGTTCAAACATGCCTGTATCGATCGCGTTCATCGATGCTCCTGTCGCTTGCAGTTAAAGTGTCGTGCCCATTTCCTTCGCGCGTCGCTTTTCGTGACCTTTAGGAAAACGCGACGGCTCGTGCTCACCGTCATGCAAGAACCGACCCAGGCACGAATGTCGCAAGACAGCGCAGTGCGTACGGCCGGGCGCTGTATCGATCGCGCCGGCAATCCTTAGCCAGCCGCACGCACGGGCCGATCGTCGGCGCAGCGCTATCGCTGGATGTTCCGATGGCCTGCCTACCGGCGGTCACACTCTGTATCGCAAACTGCACACACTGCCTCCTCAGGTGGCCGATGACCCAGTCGCACGAAACGCCATCGCTTCCCGTCACCCGGCCGCGCCTCGCATGGGCGATTACCGGATCGGGGCATTGTCTGGAAGAGTCCCTCGCGCTCGCGGCCGAGATGCCGAACGTCGACCTGTTCCTCTCGCGCGCGGCCGAGGAAGTGCTGCCGCTCTACAAACTTCACCTCGCGCAACTGAAGGAGCGCTTTCGCGTGTTTCGCGACAACAGCGCGAGCTCGGTACCGGTCGGGATGTTCTACGAGCCCGGCTACTACCACACTGTCGTGATCGCGCCCGCCACCAGCAACACGGTGGCGAAATGCGCGCTCGGCCTGTCCGACACACTGCCTACGAACATCTTCGCGCAGGCCGGCAAACTGCGCATCCCCGGGATCGTCTTCGCGTGCGATACGCAGGCCGTGGTCGTCACGAAGAGTCCGCAGGACTGGGTCGAACTGCGGCCGCGCAACATCGAACTGGACAACGTGGCGCGCCTGCGGCAAGTCGATCATTGCCGGGTGGTCTGTTCGGTCGATGCGTTGCGCGAAGCGCTCGACGCCCGGTTTAGGGCGCTGGGCATCCCCGCGCACCTGAGTCCCGTTTGACGTCCGGCTCGCCGAGTTCGCCATGGAACACATTGTCTTTCTCACCGGCCGCCTCGCACAGAACAGCCTTGCGCGCGTGCTGCAAAGCCTCGAACCGGCCTCTTTCACCTGGGAGATACGCGAGATCGGTTTGCAGGTCGCCGCGCTGATGACCGCGGACATGATCAAACGCCGTGTACCCGCTCCCATCGCCGCCGACCGCGTGATCGTACCTGGCCGCTGCCGCGGCGATCTCGACGCGTTATCGCTGCACTACGGCATGCCGGTCGAACGCGGGCCGGAAGAACTGAAAGACCTTCCGGCCTTCTTCAACCGTGCGGCACGGCCGGTCGATCTGTCGAGGTACGACATCGCGATCTTCGCGGAGATCGTCGATGCGCCGAGGCTGACTGTCGACGCGATCTGCGCGCGTGCCGCGCAGTTGCGGGCGGACGGCGCCGATGTGATCGATCTCGGCTGTCTGCCGTCCACGCCGTTTCCGCATCTGACGGACGCCGTGCGCGCGCTGAAGGCGCAAGGGATGAAGGTCAGCGTCGACTCGATGGACACGATAGAACTGGTGCGCGGCGGCCGCGCGGGCGCCGACTATCTGCTGAGCCTAACCGCCGATACATTGTGGGTCCTGAATGAAGTCGACTCGACGCCGGTGTTGATCGCCCGTGAACCGAACGACGAAGCGTCGCTCTTCGCCGCGGTCGACCTCATGACGCGCACAGGCCGGCCCTTCCTCGCCGATCCCATTCTCGCCCCCCTTCCATTCGGTCTGATGAAGTCGCTGATGCGCTATCAGCGGCTGCGCGATGCGTTCCCCGACGCGCCGATCTTGATGGGCGTCGGCAACGTCACCGAATTGACCGACGCCGATACCTCCGGCATCAATGCGGTTCTGCTCGGTATGGGCGTGGAACTCGGGATCGCCGCCATCCTGACCACCCAGGTCAGTGGCCATGCACGCCGGGCCGTGCGCGAAGCCGATGAGGCGCGGCGCATGATGTACGCCGCCCGCGAAATGCAGACGCTCCCCAAGGGTCTGTCGGACGCGCTGATGACCGTGCACGCGAAGCATCCCTTTCCCGATACGCCCGACGAGATCGCCGAGACGGCTCGCGCAATCCGCGATCCGAATTTTCGCGTGCAGGTATCGCGCGACGGCGTGCACGTCTACAACCGCGACGGTCACCACGTCGCGCACGATCCGTTCGCGCTATGGCCGCGCCTTGAGCTCGAAGACGACGCCGCGCATGCGTTCTACATGGGCGTGGAACTGGCGCGCGCCGAAGTGGCATGGCGCCTTGGCAAGCGCTATGCGCAGGATCAGCCGCTCGATTGGGGCTGCGCCGCGCCGCGCGACGCCGACATGCCGCTTGCACAATGCGCGCCGGGCTCGACCATGCGGAAGGAGGCTTGATGATGATCTACGAAACAGTTGTCACCACCCTATCGAAGCAAGGCACGGCGCATGTCGCGCCGATGGGTGTGCGCTTCGATGGCAACCACGTCATCCTGATGCCGTTCCGGCCATCGCTCACCTACGACAATGCCGTCGCGACCCGTTGCGCCGTCGTCAACTTCACGACCGACGTGCGCGTTTTCGCGGGCTGCGTGACAGGCCGGCGCAACTGGCCGACGTTGCCTGCCGGCGAAGTGCCGTGCGTGCGACTGGCCGGCGCGCTCGCGCACGCCGAATTGCGATTGATCCACGCGAGCGACGACCCTTTGCGTCCGACGTTGACGATGCAAAGAATCGTCGACGCCACTCACGGCGCCTTCATGGGTTTCAACCGTGCGCAGGCCGCAGTCATCGAGGGCGCGGTACTCGTCAGCCGGTTGCACCTGCTGCCGCGCGAGAAGATCGACATGGAGATCGCCTACCTCGAAATTGCCATCGACAAAACCGCCGGCCCTGCCGAGCAAGAAGCCTGGCAATGGCTGACCGACGCCATTGCCGCCCACTACGACCGCGACGAACCTGCCCACCTGCGAGCGCTATCATGATCCGACTCCTCACCAGCGTGCGCGACCTCGACGAGGCGCGCGAAGCCGCCGCAGCAGGCGCCGATTTCATCGACCTCAAAGAGCCGCACGCCGGCGCACTCGGCGCGTTGCCGGCCACGCGCGTCTTAGCCATCGTGCGTGAATTGCGCGAGACGTATCCAGACATACCGATCAGCGCGACGATCGGCGATCTGCAACCGGGCGATGACCCTGCCATCGCCTATCACGCGGCGCTCATCGGGCAATGCGGCGTCGACTATGTGAAAGCGGGCGTCTCGCCCGGGCCCCGCGCACGCGATACGCTCACACGCATGCGCGCCCTGCCGTGGAACATGGTGCCGGTCCTGCTGTGCGACGATGGCTTGGACCTCGCACTGGTCGAGCACGCCTGCGAACTGCGCTTTTCCGCGGTGATGGCCGATACCGCGCGCAAAACGGGAAGCCTGCTGGGCAGCGTACCGCTGGCCGTACTCGACGGCATGGTGCAGATCGCTCGCAGGCACGCGATCATGGTGGGCCTCGCTGGGGCTTTGAGGCTCGAGCACGTGCCGCGCCTGCGGGCACTCGGACCGGATTTCGCCGGGTTTCGCAGTGCGCTGTGCAACGGGCCTCGCACCGGCAAGCTCGAGGGCGCGCGCGTGCGCGCACTACGCGAACAGCTGGCGGGCGCGTCCGCAGCACGCCACGCAAAGCCGATCGGTCAGGACGTCGCCGCGTGAAGTAACTGCTTGCGCACGCGCGGCCAGTCGTTTTTGTTGA
Organism: uncultured Burkholderia sp.; assembly: GCA_964425025.1. Classification (GTDB taxonomy): domain Bacteria; phylum Pseudomonadota; class Gammaproteobacteria; order Burkholderiales; family Burkholderiaceae; genus Trinickia. The sequence continues at coordinate 23,836 of CAYRLJ010000030.1, forward strand.
CCAGTTCGACCGGATAGGACGCATCGCGCGTAAACTCCGCGAAGCGCCGGTCGAGCACGCCCTGCGCCGTGTAGTGCGCCATGCTTTGCCCCGCTTCGATCTCGCACGATTTGACGACGAAGAGCCGCTCGGCATTCAACCGGTTGGCCAGCCACGCGGCCAGACTGTCCGAACTCACGTCCCAGTTGGTTAGCAGACTCGCTTCCTGGCGCAACATGCCGAGCGGCGCCCAGACGGCCGCGCGGCCGTCGTGCAAGGCGCGCCGGATCTGCGCGTCGGTGGCCGCGACAACCAGATTGCGGCACACGCCCTGCATCAGCAGCGCATGCTGCGCCATCGCGAGCACGGCCATGTTGTGGGCCGCCACATCGTCGAAACGCCACACGGCCTGATGCTCGCGGACTTGATCCGCGAAACCGCCGCCTCCCGGCACGATCACGACCCGGCCGCCGCCCAGATCGCTGAGCTGGCGCAGCCATTCTTCCAGCAATGGATCGCGGCTCAGACTGCCACCGATCTTCACCACCCACATACGCACTCCCTTCTCAGCTTCAGCGATGCGGTTGGTTCAGGCGAATGCCATATCGATCTCTTCGGCGAGAAGCATGCCGACCGCCACACTCGGCGCGCAGACCTGCGCCCATTCGGCGGCCGGCCCGTCGAGCTCGAGCAGCGCGTCGAAGCGCACCACATCGCGGCCGAACGGCTCGCCCAGCGGCTCCGCGAGAAACGCGCCGCAGCCCGCCGCCACCAGGACGACACTGTGTGCAAGGCCGCTGCGGCCGAGCACCCGCGCAAGATTCGACGACAGGTGCGCCAACTGGGCGCTACGCCACTGCTGCGCGAAGCTGTCCCACTCGGTGTCCACGGCTTCGCGCGCGTCGCAGCCGATCATCCGGGCGAGACGCTGGGACGTCGCCGCGCGATCCTTGCGGCCGTTGTCAGCGGCCGGATACTGGTCGTGCAGCGGATTGAGCTCGCCCGTGAGCCGGTATATGTCCGCCGTCGTGGCAAAGTATTCGTTCATCACGTTGTATTGCTCGCCGCGAAAGCGGATGCGCTGCGCCAGCGCGCACAGCGGCGTACGCACCACGCCCTGATAGACCAGTTCGCCCGCGCGAAGGCGTCCCGCGTCATCGGCGCCGCGCGCGACGATCTGAGCGCCGAGAATCGGGATCAGATCCGTCGTGGTGCTGCCGATATCGACTAGCACGGCATCGGGTAGCCGGCTCGCAACGACCTGAGCGGTCGCGAGCCAGTTGGCAGAAGCGATCTGGGCCCAGTGAGCGGCCACTGCGTCATGCCGGTACCAACCCGCCGTGCCTGCATAGAACGCGACCCGCTCGCCGAAACGTGCAGCGAGCCGTTGCGCGAGTGCCGCGACGCCCGCCTCACGATGCTCGAACAGATCGGCCATCTCGCCTGTCATCGTCACCGCGTGATCGGCCTCTGCGCAGTCGGGCCACCGTGCGGCGGTCTGCTCGAGCGCGCTGTCGACGTGGCCGAGGCCCTGCCACAGCGGACAGGGCCATTGCACGATATCGCGCACGCGCCCAGCCTCGATGCGCGCCGCCTTGACGTGCGCGCCGCCGATATCCCAGCCGATCACGCATTCACGCGGCATGGCAGCTCCGTTCGACATCAGCCTGTCCAGCGTAATGGTTGGCGAGAATGTTTGCCGCGAGATTGAGATCGGTTCGCTTCGCCAGATCGACGTAAGCACACGTCGCACGCGGGTTGATTTCGATCACCACCGGACCGCGCTCCCGATGCCACACGACATCGATGCCCACAAATCCGGCTAAACCGGGCAGGGTCGCCGCGATGCGGCTCCCGAGTTCGCGGCATGAATGGCCGACCAGGCTGTTCAACGCAATCGAGCCCACCGTTACGCCGTCATACCGGATGCTTCCTCCCTCGACGCGGATGTGCTGCCAGTTGATGCTCAGCAAGTCGGCGCGGCCTTGGTCGCAGAGCAGCGAGAGGCTCAACGCGTCGCCTTCCACCCACTCTTCGAACGTCACGCGCTCCTGCGCCGCCGCGCGATGCAAGAAGGCATATTCGGCGCGGCGAAAGTCGTCATAAATATGCGTGCCGACCGCGCCCGCCCCATCGTCGGGTTTCACGACCCATGCGCCGGGGCCAGGCTGCAACGGCGCATCCACAGACCACGCACGCGTCGTGGCGATGCCCGCCTGCGCGAGACGCTTCGCCGTGCGGCGCTTGCTGCTCGCGATCCGGATCGACTCCGCATCGCAGCCGATCCAGCGCTGCGTGCCGACCGCGCCACACAACCCGGCTAGCACGCCGTCTGTCTCGGGCGCGATCACCCAGACCGCGTCATGATGCGGGGCTTCTTTGCGAATGAAACGATAGGGATCGCTGCCGGCCGGTGGGACGCAGTACGCCAGTTGCCGTCTATCCGACTGCCTCCGGCTTGCATCGCCGATCTCGCTTGCCGTCATCGCGCACGTCACCGAGACGCCGGGCACGCGGGCGAGGTCGCCGGCAATCGCGTCGCGCATCGCGCGTCCCATGGGCAGCAGCTCGCGCATGACGTCGGCATCCGCGCACCCACCGCCACTGATATATTCGTACACCAGCACTTTCGTCATCGCTTGGCTCCATGCAAATCATTCCAGTCATCGATGTGCTCAACGGCTCGGCGGTACGCGCCGTGCGCGGCGAACGCAGCCGCTATCAGCCGGTTCAATCGCAGCTATGCAGCGGCAGCGACCCCGTCGATATCGCGCAGGCCCTTCTCGACTACACTGCCGCGCCGGTGCTCTACATCGCAGAGCTCGACGGCATCATGCGCGGCGCACCGCAACGCGACACCCTGGCGCGTCTTGCCCGCGCATTGCCCGGCATCGAACTTTGGCTCGATGCCGGATTCACCGATCGCACCGCTGCGGACACGCTGATCGCACCACTGCGTGAAGCCGGCGCGACACTGACGCCCGTGTTCGGCAGTGAATCGCTGCGCAGCGACGCGGCACCGGAGCACGCCGACACACCCTTGCTCCCGTCCGTCTCGCCCACTCGTACCGTGCTGCCGGAGGACGCCATCCTGTCTCTCGACCGCCGCCACGACACGCCTTTGGGCGATCCGCTGTACTGGACCGACACTACGTACTGGCCCGCCCGGCTGATCGTGATGACGCTCGAACGGGTCGGCTCGTTCGAAGGCCCCGACCTCACCGCGCTCGCCGACGTGCGGCGCCGGGCAGGCGGACGCCAGATCATCGGCGCGGGCGGCGTGCGTCATACCGACGACCTGCGCACCGCCGCCGCAGCCGGCGCGGATGCATGGCTGATTGCGTCCGCGCTGCATGACCGCCGTATTCCAGCCGCTGCGATCTGATACGCCTCCCTGTTGCTCTCTGTCGATTGCCTACCGCATGGCGACGCTGACTATCATGTTTCATGCCATGTTTCATGCCAATGGCCCCGGCGCACGCTGCCGCCGGCTCATCCGAGCACCGGCCTCACGCCACGCATCCACTCGCGTGACAGTTTGTGACGGCTCGCACCCGGCGCACGGCACATTGTGTGTCGAGGGTTGCACGTCATCTCGCCGCCGTTGTCCGCAAACGTTGAAGCGCCTCGCATGGCATATGCCTTGCGAGGCGGTTCGCCATGACTTCAACTCAATCCCCCTCGCTCTGGACCTGTCCGTTCTGCGCTTTGCTGTGCGACCGTTTCGGCGTCAACACAGCCGGGACGCTCACGCCGGCCGGTACGCACTGCCCTCGCGCAACGCATGCGCTCGCGCAGTTCGAAAGCCGGCCGTCGGCCGCAACGCCGCTGTTGAACGGCCAGCCTGCCGATTACCGGACTGCGTTCGATGCGGCCGCGCAATGGCTACGTACCGCGCGGCAGCCGCTCTTTGGCGGCATGGCTACCGACGTCGCCGGCACGCGCGCACTCTATCGGCTGGCGAACACGAGTGGTGCGATCGTCGACCACGCGCACGGCCGGGCGCTGATGCATGGACTCACCGCCATGCAGGACCGCGGCAGCTTCACGACGACGCTCGCGGAAATCCGCTGCCGCGCGGATCTGATCGTCTGTATCGGGACGATGCCGTCGGCGCGGCATCCGGAATTCTTCGCTCGTTGCGGGATCGGCTCGGGTGTATCGGACGTGGAACCGGCGCAACGCAACATCGTGTTCGTGGGCTGCGACGTCGATCCCGCGATCGCACAGGGCCATGGCGTAGCGGCACACGCCATCCCACTGCAAGGCGACCTGTACGACACGCTCTCGACCTTGAATGCCCTCTTGAGCCGCAAGCCGCCGCGATCGGCTGACCCCGCGCTCGTCTCGCTCGTCGAACAACTGCGCGCTGCCCGTTACGCGACACTCGTGTGGACACCCGCCGATTTGCCGGGCGCGCATGCAGCGCTCCTGGTCGAAGCGCTCGACCGTCTTTTGAAAACACTCAACCGCACGACCCGCGCGGGCGGTCTCGCACTCGGTGGCGACGACGGCGGCGCAACGGTGAACCAGACACTCACGTGGCTCTCCGGGCTGCCGCTACGCACCGGCGTTCACCGCGGCGGGCTCGAACACGAGCCGCATCGCTACGATACCGCGCGCCTTCTCGCCGATCGTGCGGTCGACGCGCTGCTATGGATCGCGAGTTTCACCGCCGATCTCACGCCGCCGCCAACCGACCTGCCGACCATCGTCTTCGGCCACCCGCGCCTCGCCGCCGCGTGTATGGACCGCCGGGGCCCGACCGTCTTCATTCCGGTTTCGACGCCAGGCATCGGCTCAGCCGGTCATCTGTTCCGTGCGGACGGCGGCGTCGTGCTGCCGCTCACGCCGGTATACACGGACACGCTGCCGACCGTCGCCAGGGCCGCGACACAACTGGACCAGCGGCTCGCCGCGCAACGGGAGAGCACGGTATGAGCACGTTTCGTTTGCGCGGCGGCCGGGTGTTCGATCCGGCCAACCGGATCAATGGACAGATCGCGGACATTTGCGTGCGCGACGGCCGCATCGTCGAGCTGCCCGCCGAAGAGGCCGTGGATCGCGAATACGATGTCGGCGGCATGGCCGTGATGGCGGGCGGCATCGATATGCATTCGCACATCGGCGGCGGCAAGGTCAATCTCGCGCGCATGCTGATGCCGGAGGATCACCGGTTGCGGGCGCAACGGGAAGCCGAAGCCAATCCGCTCGAACTCGCGTCGTGCGGCGGCTGCGCGCCGGGGACGCTCGCCACCGGCTATCGCTACACCGAGATGGGCTATACCGCCGCATTCGAGCCGGCGATGATGGCTTCGAATGCGCGTCACACCCACCTCGAAATGGGCGATACACCGATCATCGATCACGGTGCATACGTGATGCTCGGCAACGACGAACTGTTCCTGCGCATGCTTGCGCAAGGCACGGACTTCGAACGCATTCGCGACTACGTGGGCTGGACGATCAATGCGACGAAGGCGCTCGGCGTCAAGGTCGTGAACCCCGGCGGGATCTCAGCGTTCAAGTTCAACCAGCGCGCGCTGGATGTCGACGAAACCCATGTGCACTACGACATCACGCCGCGCCAGGTGCTGCATACGCTGGCGCGCGCGCTGACCGACATGCGGGTGCCGCATCCGCTGCACATCCATGCCAGCAATCTCGGGGTGCCGGGCAATGTCGAGTCGACGCTCGCTACCATCGACGCCCTCGAAGGACTGCCCGGGCATCTCACGCACATTCAGTTTCATAGCTACGGCGCCGAAGGGCCGCGGAAGTTTTCATCGGCGGCCGAGCGGATCGCCGATGCCGTCAACGCGAATCCCAATGTGTCGATCGACGTCGGCCAGATCATGTTCGGGCAGACGGTGACCGCCTCCGGCGACATCATGAAGCAGGTCAAGCAGGCAGAGTTTGCGTCGCCGCGCAAATGGATCGCCGGCGACATCGAATGCGACGCGGGTTGCGGTGTCGTGCCGTTTCGCTATCGCGAACAAAGCTACGTCAACGCACTGCAATGGGCGATCGGACTCGAACTGTTCCTGATGGTGAAGAACCCGTGGCAGATCGCGTTGACCACCGATCATCCGAACGGCGGCCCTTTCACCAGCTATCCTCATCTGATCCGGCTGTTGATGGACAAATCGTTCCGTGACGAACAACTCGCGAAACTGCATCCCGATGTCGCGCAGCAAGCCGCGCTGTCCAGCATGACGCGCGAACTGACCTTCGACGAGATCGCCATCCTGACGCGCGCCGCCCCAGCGAGGTTGCTCGGCCTGCGCGATCGCGGACGTCTGAACGTCGGCGCTGCCGCCGATATCGCCGTGTATCGCGAGCAAGCCGACCGCGAGGCGATGTTTACCGCGCCCGAGTATGTGTTCAAGGATGGCGAACTGGTCGCGCGCAATGGCCGCATCGTCGCGACGCCCGCCGGCGGCACGCACTATGTCGAGCCGGAATTCGACCGCTCGATCGAGCGCACGCTGGCCGAATACAGCGATAACTATCTGGCGTTCAACTTCCGCAACGCCTCGATCGGCCGTGACGAGTTGTGCACCTGCTGCAACGGCGGCCGGCTGTTGCCGGCCGCGTGCAGCGTCCACCAGCATGAGCCAGCGGGACAGCAACCATGAGCAGCGGCGCCGTTAGCATGCAACCCGACACAGCCGCGACGGCCACGCCGCTCGCCATCAACGGCACGACGATCGACGACACGTTCGCCGAAGCGTTCCCGATGAAAGCGACGCGCCTTATCATTACCGCCCGCAACGAAACCTGGGCACGCCACGCGGCAATCGCGGCGACGGGCTTCGCAACGTCCGTGATCGCCTGCGGCTGCGAGGCGGGCATCGAGCGAGCGGTCCCGCCGGAGGAATCGCCGGACGGCAGACCCGGCATCGCCATCCTGCTCTTTTCGATGTCGGGCAAGGAACTGGCCAAACAGGTCGAACGCCGCGTAGGCCAGTGCGTGCTCACCTGTCCGACCACCGCTGTCTATGCGGGTATCAAAGCGGGCGAACCCATTGCCGTCGCAAAAAACCTGCGTTTTTTCGGGGATGGCTGGCAGATTTCGAAGATGATCGACGGCGCGCGCTACTGGCGCATTCCCGTGATGGACGGCGAATTCGTCGCCGAGGAAACGACTGCGGTCGTCAAAGGGGTGGGAGGCGGCAACTTGCTGTTTCTCGCGCGCGATACGGATGCGGCGCTTGCCGCGGCGGAAGCTGCCGTGGAGGCGATGCGGCGCGTTCCGAACGTGATCATGCCGTTTCCAGGCGGTGTGGTGCGCTCCGGCTCGAAAGTCGGCTCGAAATATTCGGCGCTGCCCGCCTCGACCAACGACGCGTTCTGCCCCACCCTCGCCGAACTCGCGCCCCGTACCGAACTGACTGCGGATACGCGCAGCGTGCTGGAAATCGTCATCGACGGACTCAGCGACGCCGATGTCGCCCAAGCGATGCGCGCAGGCATTGAGGCCGTGACGGCGCGTGGCGCGGCCGCCGGTGTCCTGCGTATCTCGGCGGGCAATTACGGCGGCAAGCTCGGACCGTTTCACTTCCACTTGCACCAACTGTGCGGCGACAGGGAGGCTTCATGAAACGCATCACGCTGAGGCTCCGGCACGTGCCGGCGCTACGCATCGATGCGAGGGCGTTATTGCCCGCTACGCTCGCCGCGCTTACGGCCGGCGAGATCGAGCGTCTGCTGCTGTGGCACGGCACGGAACGCCTGGCGCTGGCCGAAGTCTTCGACGTTCGTCTCGACGGCGACGATGCGGGCGATACGCCTTGCCTCGTGTTCGCCGGCGATCTGCGCCGCTTTGATCGCGTGGCCGAGAGGATGGACGGTGGCCAGTTGATCGTCGAAGGCAGCGTAGGCGATCTGCTCGGCGCTCAGATGACGGCGGGGTCCATCGCGGTTTTGGGCGACAGCGGCAGTTTCGCTGCTTGCGAACTGGCTGGCGGCCGTATTGAAATCGGCGGCGATACGGGAGACTTTGCCGCTGCCGCGTTGCCCGGCAGCATGGACGGCATGCGCGGCGGCACGCTCATTGTGCGGGGCGATGCGGGCGAACGCTTCGGCGACCGGATGCGGCGCGGCACGGCGCTGGTGTTCGGCCGTGCCGGCGCATTCGCAGCGTCGCGGATGGTAGCAGGCACGATCGGGATCGCGGGCGAGGTCGGCGAGCATCTCGCCTACGGCATGCGGCGCGGTTCGCTTGTATTGCCGGGCGGGCAGCCGTCGCTCGGAAATCGCTTCGCGGAAAATTACGGCGACGTCGGCGTTTTCTGGCGACTGATCTCACGCAGTCTTGCTCGTGAAGGTGGCGTGTTCGCAGCGCTGGCGCAGAGGGCGCCGCAGCGTTGGGTAGGCGATGTGTCGGTTGAAGGGAAGGGGGAAGTGCTGGTTGCGCAGTGATGGCGTTGCGGGCCGCTCGTGAGCGAACGTGCCTTAAGAGGCACGCTCGCCGATGCTCTTAGCCTTCCCGCACCGCCCGCGCTGCCTCCTTGAGCAACGTGGCCTTGAACGCGTCCGCCGCCGCCGACAAATGCTTGCTCTCGCGATGCACGACGTACAGATACCGCACGATTGGAAAGCGTTCCACGTCGAGCACCTTGATGCGCAGCGTCTCCAACTCCGGCATGATGGTCTGCAGCGGGACGATGGACAAACCCATCCCGGCATGCACGCCGCACTTGACCGCATCGTTACTGCTCACCTCCATGCCCGGCCGAAACGTGATGCGATGCTCGGCAAAGAAGCGCTCCATCGCGCGCCGCGTGCCGGAACCCGGCTCACGCACCACGAAGATTTCGCCTTCCAGCGCGGACAGTGGAATCGCACGCTGCCGGGCGAGCGGATGATCGGGTGGCGCAACGACTACCAGCGGGTTCTTCATGAGCGGTTGCGAAACCAGCCCCTGCCCCTCCGGCGGCTGCCCCATGATCGCCAGATCCGTTTTGTTGCTCGCCAGCTCGCCCAATACCGTTTCCCGGTTGGCGACATTCAGATGCACGCGCACGCCGGGAAACGCCTTCGTGTACACCGCGATGAGCTGCAGCGCCAGGTGGCTAGCCGTGCCTGACACCGCCGAAACGTTGATCTTCCCCTGCTTGGTGTCGCGCAACTGATCGAGCGACTCTTCGAGAATCGCCAGTTGCTGCTGAATCGACCGCGTGTGGCTGTACACCTGCTGGCCCGCTTCCGTCAGAAAAACGCGCCGCCCCATCTGCTCGAAAAGCGGCATGCCGATGCTTTCCTCGAGATGTTTGAGCTGGCTCGACACGCCAGGTTGCGTCAGGTGCAATTCTTCCGCGGCGCGGGAAAAGCTCAAAAGGCGCGCGGCTGCCTCGAAAACCCTCAGTTGACGCAATGTCAGATGCAGCATCCGCCTCTCTCCTCGCACGGCTCCATAGGCTCGGTTCCGATGCCACCACTGTATCAGCGGTGGTTACGACTGCAATGCTCATAACGGAGTACCGCTTTGCGTTCGATGCCCGCCGTCATTGGGCCGCAGGGCAGGTTATGGGTTGGATAAGAAACTCGAATAAGTCATTTCGACAGGCCGCCACTAACATCGTTTCAACAGGCGAGGCGAGGCGAGGCGGATCGAGAAATTGCGCGAAGCCTCACGCATGGTCTGCTCGACAGACTAAGACTACCGGCAAGAGACGAGAGGCGTGCTCATGTTCAGCTTCAAACACACTATCGCGGCGACCGATCCGGAACTGCATCGGGCGATTTTCGCGGAATCGCTTCGTCAGCAGGACCATATCGAACTGATTGCGTCGGAGAACTATGCGTCGCCAGCCGTGCTGGAAGCGCAAGGGTCGTTGCTCACGAACAAGTATGCCGAAGGCTATCCCAGCAAGCGCTACTACGGTGGTTGCGAGCATGTGGATGTGGCCGAGCAGTTGGCGATCGATCGTGCCAAACAGCTTTTCAACGCCGACTACGCGAACGTCCAGCCGCACTCCGGTTCGCAGGCGAACCAGGCTGTCTATCTCGCCATGCTCAAACCCGGCGACACGATTCTCGGCATGTCGCTCGCTCACGGTGGACACCTGACTCACGGCGCCTCGGTGAATGTGAGCGGCAAACTCTTCAACGCGGTCTCGTATGGCCTGCATCCGGACACGGAAGTCATCGATTACGACGCAGTCGAACGGCTAGCGCATGAGCACAAGCCGCGCATGATCGTCGCAGGCGCGTCGGCCTATGCGCTCGCGATCGACTGGCAGCGCTTTCGCGCCATTGCGGACGCAGTGGGCGCGTACCTGTTCGTCGACATGGCGCACTACGCCGGCCTCATTGCCGCCGGACTGTATCCGAGCCCGGTGGGCATCGCCGACTTCGTGACGTCCACGACCCACAAGACGCTGCGCGGACCGCGCGGCGGTCTCATCCTGTCGAGCGCCGAACACGAAAAGGCGCTCAATTCGACTATCTTCCCCGGTATCCAGGGTGGGCCGTTGATGCACGTGATCGCCGCGAAAGCCGTCGCATTGCGCGAAGCGATGACCGATGAGTTCAGGCAATACCAGCAGCAGGTCATCGCCAACGCGCGAATCATGGCGAAAACGCTACAGGCGCGCGGCCTGCGCATCGTGTCGGGGCGCACCGACTCTCATCTGTTTCTCGTCGACCTGCGTCCGAAGAACATCACGGGCAAAGACGCCGAGGCGGCGCTCGGCAAGGCGTCGATCACCGTCAACAAGAACGCGATTCCGAACGATCCGCAAAAACCGTTCGTGACGAGCGGCATCCGCGTCGGCTCGCCCGCCATCACGACGCGCGGTTTCGGGGACCACGAAGCGCAGCAGCTTGCCGATCTGGTTGCCGACGTGCTCGAAGCGCCGCAAAACGATCTGGTCATCCGCCGCGTAGCGGATGCGGTGAAGGCGCTGACCAGCCAGTTCCCGGTGTACGGCGACGCGAACCGTCCGCACGAAGCCATCGCAAGCCATACCGCAAGCCATACCGCAAGCTGAAACACACCTGTAAATCCCGCTAGAAGAACGAAAGGAGTCAAGACATGTCGAACACATCAGGCACGCGCATCCCGGGTCGCAATTTTCTCGCGGTTCCGGGTCCCACGAACATCCCCGACGCGGTGTTGCGGGCCATGATGGTCTCGATGGAAGACCACCGTTCAAGCCGCTTTCCGGAGCTGGCCAACAGCGTATTGAGCGATCTGAAGTCGATCTACAAGACGACGAGCGGCCAGCCGTTTGTCTTCCCGTCATCGGGAACCGGCGCATGGGAAGCGGCGCTCACCAACACGCTCTCGCCCGGTGACAAGGTGCTGGTCGCGCGCTTCGGGCAGTTCAGCCACCTGTGGGCCGACATGGCGCAACGCCTCGGTTTCGATGTCGAGATCATCGATGTCGAATGGGGTGAAGGCGTGCCCGTCGAGCGTATCGAGGAGGCGTTGCGCGCCGACAAGCAGCATGCGATCAAGGGCATTCTCGCGTGCCACAACGAGACCGCGACCGGCGTGACGAGCGACATCGCCGCGCTGCGCCACGCGATGGATAGCGCGCACCATCCGGCGCTGCTGTTCGTCGACGGTGTGAGTTCGATCGGCTGCATTGACTTTCGCATGGACGATTGGCGTGTCGACCTCGCGGTCACGGGCTCGCAGAAAGGCCTGATGCTGCCGGCGGGTCTCGGCATTCTGTGCGTCAGCCCGAAGGCGTTGAAGGCCATGGAACACGCGAAGTCGCGCCGCTGCTACTTCGATCTCGGCGACATGATCAAGGCCAATGCGACCGGCTACTTCCCGTACACACCGGCGCTGTCGTTGCTCTACGGCTTGCGCACTGCGCTCGATCTGATCCTTCAGGAAGGGCTCGACAACGTCTTCGCCCGTCATCATTACCTCGCGCAAGGCGTGCGCGCCGCAGTGACCGAAGGCTGGGGGCTCGAGCTGTGCGCCAAGGCGCCGAAATGGCATTCCGACACCGTCAGCGCGATCGTCGTGCCTGCCGGTTTCAATGCCGCGCAGGTCATCGACGTCGCGTTCCGCCGCTACAACCTCGCACTCGGAGCAGGGTTGTCGAAGGTCGCGGGCAAGGTGTTCCGCATCGGCCACCTTGGCGATCTGAACGAGTTGATGCTGATGGGCGCCATCGCAGGCGCGGAGATGGCGATGCTCGACGTCGGCATCGACGTACGTCCGGGCAGTGGCACCGGCGCCGCCGCGCAGTACTGGCGCACTCACGACCGCGCGCATAAAGCAGAGCACGCGCCCATCGCAGCCGCGGCTTGAGCCGGCTCCATCTGCCCTTAACCCAGAACCTGGTAGCGAGAAGGCCAACAATATGCGACATGACATTGTTTTTCTCGACCGTTCCACGTTGAAGGCCGACGTGCGGCGTCCGGCCTTCGAGCACCATTGGGAAGAGTATGCCGTGACCGCGGCGAACGAGGCGGCGGACCGGCTCGAGGGCGCAACCATTGCGATCACGAACAAGGTGCCGCTGCGCGGCGAGACGCTCGCCAGGCTGCCGCGCTTGAGGCTGATCGCGGTGGCGGCAACCGGCTACGACGTCATCGACACCGCGTACTGCAAGGCGCACGGTATCGCCGTGGCGAACATCCGGCAATACGCGACGCACACCGTGCCGGAGCACGCGTTCGCGCTCATTCTCGCGCTGCGCCGCAATCTGCTGGCGTATCGCGAGGACGTGCGGCGCGGCCGGTGGCAGACCTCGAATCAGTTCTGCTTTTTCGACCATCCGATTCGCGACCTGCATGGCGCGACCATCGGGATCATCGGCGAAGGTTCGCTGGGACAAGGTACCGCCGCCATTGCACGCGGGTTCGGCATGCGCGTGCTCTTCGCGGAGCACGCTTCGAAGACGAAGGCGAAGACGAACGCGCCAGACATCGCGTACGCGCCGCTCGACACGCTGCTGCGCGAATCGGACATCGTGTCGCTGCACATGCCGCTCAGGCCGGAAACGCGCCATCTGATCGCAATCGACCAGTTGCGCCTGATGAAGCGCAGCGCCTTGCTCATCAACACCGCACGCGGCGGCCTCGTGTGCGAAGCGTCGCTCGCCGCGGCACTGCGCGAAGGATTGATCGCGGGCGCAGGCTTCGACGTCCTGACCACGGAGCCGCCGAAGGAAGGCAATCCGCTGCTCGAACTGGACCTCCCGAACTTCATCCTGACGCCGCACGTCGCGTGGGCGTCGGACGGCGCGATGCAGTTCCTCGCAGACCAGCTGATCGACAACCTGGAGGCATTCGCGCGTGGCGAGCCACAGCATCTCGTCGTGTGATCGCGGCTGCAACACCCATTCGACGCACTCCATCATTTCATTCGTTCGGGAAGACCACCATGGATATCCATGAATATCAGGCCAAGGAACTGCTGTCCGGCTTCGGCGTGCCGATCCAACGCGGTGCCGTCGCCTATACGCCGGACCAGGCCGTGTATTGCGCAACGGAGCTCGGCGGCTGGCATTGGGCCGTCAAAGCGCAAATTCACTCCGGCGCGCGCGGCAAGGCCGGCGGCATCAAACTGTGCGAGACCTACCACGACGTGCACGAAGCGGCGAGCGCATTGTTCGGCAAACACCTCGTGACGGCACAGACCGGCCCGGAGGGCAAGATCGTCGAGCGGGTCTATGTGGAAGTGGCCGAAAAATTCCAGCGCGAGATTTATCTGGGCATCGTGCTCGATCGCAAAACCGAGCGCGTGCGCGTGATCGTATCGGCGCAGGGCGGCATGGATATCGAGGAAATTGTCCACACCGCGCCCGAAGCCGTGCTGCAAACCGTCGTCGAGCCAGCCGTCGGTCTGCAGCCGTTCCAGGCGCGCGAACTCGCGTTCGGGCTCGGTTTGAACAGCAAACAGGTGAGCCGTGCCGTGGCCGCGATCATGGGCGCTTACCGTGCGTTCCGCGATCTCGACGCGACCATGGTGGAAATCAATCCGCTCGTCGTGACCCATGACGACCGCGTCATCGCACTCGACGCCAAAGTCTCCTTCGACGACAACGGCCTATTCCGTCATCCGCAGGTCTCCGAGATGCGGGATGCCGCGCAGGAAGACCCGCGCGAAGCCGAAGCCGCGCAATTCGGGCTCAACTATGTCGGCCTGGAAGGCGACATCGGCTGCATCATCAACGGCGCCGGTCTCGCGATGGCCACGATGGACACCATCAAATACGCGGGCGGCGAGCCGGCGAACTTTCTCGACGTGGGGGGCGGCGCTTCGCCCGAGCGCGTGGCCGCCGCGTTCCGGCTGGTCCTGTCGGATCCGAATGTGTCCGCGATTCTCGTGAACATCTTCGCCGGCATCAACCGCTGCGACTGGGTTGCCGAAGGGGTCGTGCAGGCGGCGAAGAATCTGCGCGTGCCGCTCGTCGTGCGACTGGCGGGCACCAATGTGGAGGAGGGACGCCGGATCGTGCGCGACAGCGGGCTTCCCATCATCACGGCCGACAACCTGCTCGATGCAGCGCAAAAAGCCGTCGAAGCATCCAAGGCGCACCGCGCCAAAAAGAGCCACTAGGAGCGCATCCATGAGCATCCTGATCGATGAAAACACCCCGGTGATCGTGCAGGGTTTCACCGGCGACAAGGCCACCTTCCACGCACAGGAGATGATCAACTACGGTACCAACGTGGTCGGCGGCGTGACACCGGGCAAAGGCGGCCAGCGGCACCTCGACCGTCCGGTATTCAACACGGTGAGAGAAGCCGTGCGCGCCACCGGCGCCACCGCCAGCCTCGTATTCGTGCCGCCGCCCTTCTGCGGCGATTCGATCATGGAGGCGGCCGACGCCGGCCTGCAACTCGTCTGCACGATCACCGACGGCATTCCCGCGCAGGACATGATGCGCGTCAAGCGCTATCTGCTGCGCTATCCGAAGGAAACCCGCACGATGGTCGTGGGGCCGAACTGCGCCGGCATCATCAGTGCGGGCCGAGCCATGCTCGGCATCATGCCGGGCCATATCTACCGGCGCGGCTCGGTCGGGATCGTGTCGCGCTCGGGCACGCTCGGTTATGAAGCCGCCGCCCAACTCAGCGAGCTGGGTCTGGGCGTCTCGACCAGCGTCGGCATCGGAGGCGATCCGATCAACGGCAGTTCCTTCCTCGATCATCTGAAGCTGTTCGAGCAGGACGCGCAGACCGAGGCGGTCATCATGATCGGCGAGATCGGCGGCCCCCAGGAAGCGGAGGCAGCCCGCTGGGCGAGCGAGCACATGACCAAGCCAGTGGTCGGCTATGTCGCAGGGCTCACCGCGCCCAAAGGCCGCCGCATGGGCCATGCCGGCGCAATCATCTCCGCGGCCGGCGACAGTGCCGCGGAAAAAGCCGAGATCATGAAATCGTATGGCCTGTTGGTGGCGCCGAGCGCCTCCGAACTGGGCTCCACCGTGGCTATTGCGTTGGCTCAAAATGTTACCCGCCGCGTCGCTTGAGCGGGCGCCCGCCCCCACCCCGCGCGACCCGGCGGATGGCGAGCCGACGCAGCAGCCGCTGCCGTCAGTCTCGCAAATCGAGAAGCTGGCGGCGGCTTGCGCCACCCTTCCCGCACTGAATGCGAGGGCGTATGAACCGTGCGTCGTCAATTTGCTGTTCGGCTTGCTGTGCGACGTCGCGCGCCGCCGTCAGCCGCAGGTTGAACTTGCGTTACGCGGCGAGCCGTTGCCCGCCGATGTGCCGCGCGCGGTGTGGCGCCGCAGTTTGCAGGCTCAGGGCATCTGGTTCCAGTTGCTGAGTATTGCCGAGCAAAGCACGGCGATGCGCCGGCGTCGCGAAATCGAGATCGAAAGCGGCTATGACAGGCTGCCCGCCTCGTTTGCACGGGTGGTCGCGGAAGCGGCCGCGGCCGGCGTGCCGGTCGAGGAAGTCCGCTCGGTGCTGCAGCGCCTGAAAATCCGCCCCGTCATCACGGCGCATCCGACCGAAGCGAAGCGCGTCACCGTGCTCGAAATCCACCGCCGCATCTACCGGCGGCTCATGGATCTGGAGTCGCCGCGCTGGACGCCACGCGAGCGCCGCGCGCTCGTCAGCGCGCTCGGCAACGAAATCGAACTGCTTTGGATGAGCGGTGAACTACGCCGCGAAAAGCCCACCGTCGCGCAGGAAGTGGCATGGGGTCTGCACTTCTTCGGCGAGACGCTCTTCGAAGCGGTACCGCTCCTGTTCGACAAGCTCGACGACGCGCTGCGTCGCTCGTATCCCGGCGAGCACTTCGAAACGCCGCGCTTTTTTCAGTTCGGCTCATGGATCGGCGGCGACCGCGACGGCAATCCCTTCGTCAACAATGACGTCACGCGGGCGACGTTGCACGAGAATCGCCTTGCGTGCCTGAAACGCTATCGTCAACGGCTGACCGAACTGACGCAAACGCTCAGCATCACGGCTGAAGCCATGCCCGTGCCGGAGAGCTTCCAGAAAGAACTGACGCGCGCACTCGAACAAAGCGGCGACGGCGCGGCGATTGCCGCGCGCAATCCGGGCGAGTTGTTTCGCCAGTATTTGACCTGCATCCAGCGCCGGCTCGAAGCGACGCTCGCCGACGCGCAGCGACGCGGCGCGGGTGAGCCGATCGAGGGCGGCTACGCAAGCGCGGATGAACTTGCCGCCGAGCTGCGCGTGATCGAGCAGGCGTTGCTTGCGACCGAAAGCGCCGCGCTGGTCGGTTCGCTGGTGCGGCCGTTGCGGCATGAGGTCGAGACGTTCCGCTTCTGCACCGTGCAACTCGATCTGCGCGAGAACACGACTGTGACCGGAAAAACGCTGGCCGCGCTCTGGCGTGCCCAGGCGGGGCCCGGCGATGAGCTGCCCGACGCGCAATCGCCCGAGTGGAAGGCATGGTTGCTCGCCGAGCTGGCCCGCCCTCGCGAAAAAGAGGCATGCCGTGACGACTTGCTGAAAACGCTGCCGCCCGTCGAAGCGGAGACCTTGCAGATTTTCCGCATGGTGCGCGACATGCGCAAGCAGGTCGATCGCAATGCATTCGGCGCATTCGTCCTCAGCATGACGCATCACGCGAATGATGTGCTCGGTGTCTATCTGCTCGCGAAGGAGGCCGGCCTGTTTACCGACGCGGCTGGCGTCGAAAGCTGCACGCTGCCGGTCGTGCCGCTGCTCGAAACCATCGACGACCTGAGACGCGCGCCCGACATCCTGCGTGAGCTGCTGGCGGTGCCGATGGTCCGGCGCAGCATTCGCGCGCAGGGCGGTGTGCTCGAAATCATGATCGGCTATTCGGACTCCAACAAGGACGGCGGATTCTTCGCGAGTAACTGGGAGTTGTCGAAGGCGCAGACGAAGATCACGCGGGTCGGCAACGAACTCGGCGTGAGCATCGCCTTCTTCCACGGCCGCGGCGGCTCGGTCAGCCGGGGCGGCGTGCCCGCGGGCCGAGCCATCGCGGCGCTGCCGGCCAGCTCGGTCAACGGCCGCTTTCGCGTCACGGAACAGGGTGAGGTCGTCTCGTTCAAGTACGCGAATCGCGGCACGGCGCAGTATCACGTTGAATTGCTCGCATCGAGTGTGCTCGAGCACACACTCAAGTCGGAACGCGAAGAGGAACTCGTGCCGAGCGGCGAATTCGACGAGGCGATGGAAGCGCTCTCCGGCGCGTCGCGCGCCACCTACGCGAAGTTTATCGGGCAGCCCAGTCTGATCACCTACTTCCAGGCCGCCAGCCCGCTCGAAGAGCTGGCGATGCTGAACATGGGATCGCGGCCTGCGCGGCGCTTCGGGGCGCGCAGCATGCAAGACCTGCGCGCCATTCCGTGGGTGTTCGCGTGGGCGCAGAACCGGCACGCGCTGACGGGCTGGTATGGGGTCGGCAGTGCCATTGCCGCGTTTCTCGACGTCCGCAAGGAACGGGGGCTCGACCTGCTGCGTCGAATGTTCGACGAGTCGCGGCTATTCCGTCTGATCATCGACGAAGTAGAAAAAACCCTCGCACAGGTCGATCTCGACATCGCCCGCGGTTACGCGAATCTCGTGCCCGACGAAGCGGCGCGCGAGGCGATCTTCGCGCAGATCGAACAGGAATATCGCCTCACGACCGCGATGGTGCTGAAGCTGAGCGGCGGACGTGAAATCGCCGAGCGCTTTCCGCAATTTCGCGAGCGACTCGCACGCCGGCTGCCGGCCATCAACCAGGTGGGACGTCAGCAGATCGAGCTGTTGCGGCTCTATCGGCAAGCCGTCAACGATCAGGAGCGAAGGAGCTATCTGATGCCGCTCCTGCTTTCGATCAACTGCATTGCGTCCGGCTTTGGCGCCACGGGTTGATGCCGCCGCCGACATTCGAAATAAACCTCGCGGCGCTCGTTGCGCCGTGAGCGAAGCCTAAACAAGGAGATGCACTATGAGCTTTACCGTGATCGAACAGGCGACACCGCGACTGCATCGCTCGGAACTGGCGGTGCCCGGCTCCAATCCTGCGATGTTCGAAAAAGCCGCCAAATCCGCGGCCGATATCATTTTCCTCGACTGCGAAGACGCCGTCGCCCCCGACGACAAGGAGCAGGCGCGCAAGAATATCGTCGAAGGGCTGAACGATATCGACTGGGGCACGAAGACGACGATGGTCCGCATCAACGGTCTGGATACGCACTACATGTATCGCGATGTAGTGGATATCGTCGAAGCCTGTCCGAGGCTCGATATGATCCTGATTCCAAAAGTAGGGGTCGCCGCGGACGTGTATGCGATCGACATGCTGGTCACGCAGATCGAAACCGCGAAGAAACGCAGCCGCCGCATCGGCTTCGAAGTGCTGATCGAGACCGCGCTCGGTATGGCGAATGTGGAAGCGATCGCGCAATCGAGCAAACGGCTCGAGGCGATGTCTTTCGGCGTGGCGGACTATGCCGCGTCCACGCGGGCGCGCACCACCGTGATCGGCGGCGTCAATCGCGACTATGGCGTGCTGAGCGACAAGGATGAGCACGGCGATCGCGATTATTTCTGGGCCGACCAGTGGCACGCCGCGCAAACACGGATGATGGTGGCATGCCGCGCGTACGGATTGCGCCCAATCGACGGGCCGTTTGGCGATTTCAGCGATCCCGACGGTTACGACGCCGCGGCCAAGCGCGCCGCCGTGCTGGGCTACGAGGGCAAGTGGGCGATTCATCCGTCGCAGATCGAGCTGGCCAACCGGGTCTTCACGCCGACGGCCGCCGAAGTCACCCGTGCGCAACGCATCATGGAGGCCATGGCGCAAGCGGCAAAAGACGGCAAGGGCGCGGTCTCGCTGGATGGCCGGCTGATCGACGCGGCGAGCATCCGGATGGCTGAAGCGCTGTTGGCGAGCGCGAATGCGATTGCTGCGGCGGCCAAACTTGCATCGGCCAACCTGTAGACACCGGCGCGCGCGGACATGCGGCCA
>CAYRLJ010000031.1:0-13836 GCA_964425025.1 uncultured Burkholderia sp.
GACTTGCGCGAGGCCCATTTGCCCGACGGCCGCGGCTGCCTGCAATTCGTCGATTTCGCGCGGACGCTTCGTCCAACCTAGGCGTTGCATGCCTTCGGCGATCGCTCCCGAACTCACGAGCACGACCTCCTTGCCGCGCTCGCGCAATTGCGCGATCTGAGCCGCCCATCGGGCGATCGCCGCTTGATCGAGGCCACGCCCCTCGTTCGTCACGAGGCTCGATCCCACCTTGACAACCAAGCGCTTCGAATCCGCGATGACAGAGCGCATCGTGCGAAAACTCCAAGAATGATCGGTGAGGCCGCCTTTCAAGCGGGCGGCGGTGGGCGCCGGCGGGTTGCCGGCGCCCGAACGCTCAAGACTGTGGCGCCGGGGCGTCGCTGCCCGGCGGCGCATCGCGGAAGCGGACGTCGGCCGCGAGATCCTCCGCGACTTCGGCGCGATGCGCGTCCGAGTGCTTGGACAGGTAATCGTAGACGGCGTAGCACAGGTTCTCGCAGCCCAGCCCCGTGAGCGCGGAAATCTGAAAAACCGGGCCCTGCCACTCGAATCGCGCGAGGAAATCCGCGACACGCGCTTCGCGCTCGTCCTCGGCAATCATGTCGAGCTTGTTGAGCACGAGCCAGCGCGGTTTTTGGAACAGCGCCTCGTCGTACTTGCGCAGCTCGGCGACGATCGCCTTCGCGTCCGCGACCGGATCGACACCTTCGTCAAACGGCGCCAAATCCACGAGATGCAGCAATAGACCAGTGCGCTGCAAGTGCCGCAAGAATTGGTGTCCGAGCCCCGCCCCTTCTGCGGCACCTTCGATCAGACCCGGAATGTCGGCGATGACAAAGCTTTTGCTTGGCCCGACACGCACGACGCCCAGGTTTGGCGCCAGTGTGGTGAACGGATAGTCGGCAATCTTCGGCCTGGCGTTCGACACCGACGAGATGAACGTCGATTTGCCCGCGTTCGGCATGCCGAGCAAGCCGACGTCGGCCAATACCTTCAACTCGAGGCGCACCATGCGGCGATCGCCGGGCTTGCCCTCGGTCTTCTGGCGCGGCGCGCGATTCGTACTCGATTTGAAATGCAGATTACCGAGACCGCCGGCACCGCCGTTGGCGATGAGCACCGTCTGCTCGTGTTCGGTCAGATCGGCGATCACTTCACCCGTGTCGAGATCGTTGATGACCGTACCGACCGGCATGCGCAGGAAGATGTCGTCGCCGCCCTTGCCGTAGCAATCCGAGCCTCGCCCGTTTTCGCCGTTGCGCGCTTGGTGCTTTTTCGCGAACCGATAATCGATGAGGGTGTTGATGTTGCGGTCGGCTACCGCGTAGACACTGCCGCCACGGCCGCCATCGCCGCCGTCGGGGCCACCGAACGGAACGAACTTTTCGCGGCGCATCGACGCGCTGCCGTCGCCGCCGTCGCCGGCGATCACTTCGATCCGCGCTTCGTCAATGAACTTCATTTGTCGCTCCGTCCCATGTTTCCCGATATTTTGCCGCTAGCTGCGCACCGACACCATGCAAGGCGCATCAAATCCGTGCGCAGAAGAAAAAAGGCCCCGCCAACTACGCGGGGCCTTTTTGCTGTGTCGCTCCCGTGTCTGATCAAACTCAGACCGCGGCCGGGACAACAATAACCGTATGCTTCCTGTCCGCGCCTTTCGTCGTGAACTTGACGTGGCCGTCGGTCAATGCGAACAGCGTGTGATCCTTGCCCATGCCGACGTTGTCGCCTGCATGCATACGCGTGCCGCGTTGGCGCACGATGATGCCGCCAGCGTTGATCGCTTGGCCGCCGTACACCTTGACGCCGAGGCGCTTCGACTCGGAATCGCGGCCGTTGCGGGAAGACCCGCCTGCTTTTTTGTGTGCCATTTGATTGCTCCTTAACCGGTGCGCTTACGCATTGATCGCGTCGATGCGCAGTTCGGTATAGTTCTGGCGGTGACCTGCATGCTTCTGGTAGTGCTTCCGGCGACGCATCTTGAAGATCGTCACCTTGGCGTGCCGCCCATGCGATACGACGGTAGCTTTGACGGAAGCCCCACCCACCAGCGGCGTACCGAACTTAATCGATTCGCCTTCGCCTACCGCGAGAACCTGGTCGAGCGTGATTTCAGCGTCAATGTCTGCCGGTATCTGTTCTACTTTCAATTTTTCGCCGACGGCAACCTTATACTGCTTGCCACCGGTTTTTATGACCGCGTACATTGAGAACCTCATTCTGTGTGCGCCCACTTTCGTAGACGCTTTTTTCAAAACCACCTACTGCTTCTTTGCTACGTCTCTTTTCCACGCACCGTGCGTGAAAACGCGTGATTATACATGGAGTTAGCGGCTCGGTCAAAACCTGCCAGGATGCTGCGCGCAGGCCAAGCGCGCGCGGGCGCGCTCCTCGTGCACCGCCTAGGCCCTCGGGGAGCGGCAGAACCTTTATAATCCGCGGCACCACACCAATTTTTGATCATGTCGTCGACCGCCACCTCTTCCCCCAGCGCCGCCAACTTGCTCGTCCCGATTTCGGAGGACATGGAGCAAGTCAATCGTGTCATTCGGCAACGTTTGGCTTCCGAGGTGATGCTCATCAATCAAATCTCGGAATACATCATAGGCGCCGGCGGCAAGCGGCTGCGCCCGGCGCTGCTGCTGCTCGTCGCAGGTGCGCTCGGCGACACGACCGGCCACCGGCACGAGCTCGCGGCGATCGTCGAATTCATTCATACGGCCACGCTGCTGCATGACGACGTCGTGGACGAATCGGACTTGCGGCGCGGTCGCCAGACGGCGAATGCGATGTTCGGCAACGCCGCCAGCGTGCTCGTCGGCGATTTCCTCTACTCGCGCTCGTTCCAGATGATGGTCGGCATCGGCAAGATGCGCATCATGGAAATTCTTGCCGAGGCGACGAACATCATCTCCGAAGGCGAAGTGCTGCAGTTGCTGAACATGCATGATGCGGACGTCGACGAAACGCGCTACATGCAAGTCATCCGCTACAAGACGGCCAAACTGTTCGAAGCGGCCGCGCAACTCGGCGCCGTGATCTCGGGCGCTGATGCACGAACGGAAGCGGCCGCGGCCGAGTTCGGCCGGCGCATCGGCACGGCGTTCCAGATTATGGACGACTGGCTCGACTACATGGGCACCGCTGAGTCGATGGGCAAGAACGCCGGCGACGATCTGCGCGAAGGAAAGCCCACGCTTCCGCTCATCTATTTGATCGAACGCGGCACGCCCGAGCAGTCGGCACTCGCTCGGGAGGCGATCGAGCAAGGCGGCACGGACCGCTTTGACACAATCTTCGAGGCGATCTCGAATTCGGGCGCACTCGATCACACGCTCGAGTGCGCAAAGCGCGAGGCGCAGGCGGCGGCGCAAGCAATTTCTTCGTTCCCGGATTCCATTTACAAAGAAAGCCTGCTAGAATTATGTTTTTACTCAACGGCGCGCCAGTCTTGAACGAGACTGATCGGCACGAAGAGTCCAAGCAGTATCGAATTCGGGGTGTAGCTTAGCCTGGTAGAGCGCTACGTTCGGGACGTAGAGGCCGGAGGTTCGAATCCTCTCACCCCGACCAGAATTTTACAGAAAGATCAACGGCTTTATGGTCGTTGGTGCTGTACAAGTTTGATAAAGCCTTGCGAAATTCTTTAGTTCGCAGGGCTTTTTTCATTGCTACAACGCAATCACGTCGAAACGACTATAAACACGACACCGTCCGGTCGGGCAACGTCCGCCACGCGGACAGTGTCTATCGACATCCAGTCGGCCCTAAAAAAATCATGCACGGCACAGGGGTAACGACTGGCCAGCCACATCACGAACGCGGCCCACTGTATTCCTTCATGAATCCATTCGAGAGAAACAGGTCGAGTACATCCGAACTCGGAACAGGTCTGCCGAAAAAATATCCCTGCATAACACCACATCCGACGCTCAAAAGCGCATTTACTTGTGAGGCCGTCTCCACCCCTTCTGCAATGCACTCAAGGGACAAGCGAGCGCAAAGGTCGACTATTGTTTGAACGACGATTCGAGCGGTTCGCTGGTCCACCACGTCCGTGATGAAACTGCGATCTATCTTAACGACGTCGATCGGCAAGCGGTGAATATAGCTCAGATTCGAATAGCCGGTTCCAAAATCATCGAGATAAATTTGTGCGCCCATGCGCTTCAGCGCGAGCAACGCCTCCCCGGCGCGGTCGATATCGCTGATAAGTGCAGTTTCTGTTACTTCAAAGTTGACTCTGCGTGGCGTGACTCCGCTTGCCAGAACCGTATCGACAATGCTGCTGATCGCGTCGGTCGAACTGAGATCGCGCGCCGACAGGTTAAACGAGACACGAATTTGAGGCGGCCAAACAGCAGCCGCATCGAGGGTCTTGCGCAGCAGGACGTTCGTTAAGGTATGGATGAGATGAGAACGTTCTGCGATTGCGAGAAAGTCAGCCGGCGGTATGGAGCCCAAGACTGGGCTTTTCCAACGGGCAAGGGCCTCGAAAGCGACGATTCCTTTCGAAGCAACGTCAAAGATGGGCTGAAAAAAAACGGAAAGCTCTTGCTCCAGATTAGCTTTTCGAAGATGGTGCTCGATTTCACTGTCTCGCTTGATCGCATCCCTGTGGTTTCGCGCGAACACGACCGTATGCCCTTGTCGAGCTGATTTCGCATGCTGACGCGCGATCTCCGCAGTCGCATATAGGTGCTCTGCCGTGATGCCGGCCTCCGGATATAGAGCGAAGCCCACCGAAACCGAAAGACGCGCGACCTTGCTAGACAGTTCATAGGGCTGCTCCAACCGAGTGCATATCAACGCCCCCATATCTTGAAGCTGCAGAGCCGTCACGTTACTGCGAACGAGCAACCCAAACGTGCGATCGCCGGTACGCGCGATGATGAAATCAGGATTCGCCAGCAGCGAGAGACGCAGGCCGACCTCCTTCACTACACTGTCTCTGAATTCGTGCCCGAAAAGATAGTTAATGGGGTTCAAGCCGTCTATCTTGAGCATGCCGACGGCAAAGCCCGATTGGGTGGTGCTGTTGGTCAGTAGCAGCGCATTGAGTTCCGCCAGGAACCGCGGCCGACCGGGCAAGAGGGTCAAAGCGTCGATGTTCGCCAGACGAAAATTCTCCTCATGGAGAAACTCCGCCTCCTCCTGCTTTTTCAGCAAGTCATGCTGCGACCGCATCAAGTCGATAAGTCTGCCCGAATAGCCGCGCATCACCAGCGCCATCGCGCACGCCAGCATCGCTAGATCGATCGCTATCACCGTTAGCCCATACTCGCGATTCCGCAACGAAAGCAGCACCAACGGTATGAACGGGATAATCGAAACCAGACCGACGATTGCTAATGCGGCACGCATGTATGCTAGGCAGAATATGCAGCCGAGCACCGCCATAAAAACGCTAATCGCGACGTGACACCGCGCAAAGACATCACCATATGGATAAATCAATAAACCCCATCCCACGTAGCCCATCGCAAGACTGAACCCAAAACCGAGCCGCACCTTGACGGCGTTACCGGTCGACAAAGCTGAAAAACCCGCCCCAGTACGACGTATCCAATAAATTATTCTAAATATACATACCCCGCCCAGAGCGAGGGGCACATAGATTCCGAGCCACGCGGCCGTATATCGGATATGTGTGTAAACTAGCCCACAAGAATTCGCAACGAGGATTCCGTAAAAGAATGGCAGTTCCTTTCGAAACGCATCGTATCGAATCTGCCTTACTTTTCCCTCGTATTTTGTTTGAGAAAATCGACTTGACGGACAGTGCACTGACTGTGCATGCTCTGCATTTTTTGTTAATTTCTTGTTCATTCGTCGCCCCCTCGGCAGACAGGGTATGTCAGGATATTGCGCTTTATCTTAGCAGATGATGCTGAAACACTGAGCACCACAGAAGAACACTGCAGCATGCTGCTTCGATAACGGCGTCAGGGCGGACGCAATTTGTGTTCCTTGGATTTTTTCTAAAGTTTGCCACACTGGCGACGTTAACCAAGTTCGGGGGCGTCCCGTCTAACCGGCCGCTCTTTGCCCATCGCGGGGGGCGCAGTTGTTCCGCTCTATGCTCTGCCAAGCTCTCAATTTCAAATGAGTTTACTGAACGAACACACTGCACCGCGCCCAACCAGGCAAAAGCACAGTCACGTTCTCGCATTCGCGTTGCTTGTCGCCGTCTGGATTGCTCTTACCGCGTATATGGCTTGGGACCGCCACGCCGAGCTGTCTCGAGCCGGGCCGCAGACGCGAGCATTGGCAGACGCGCTTGCGGGTAATACAGCCCTCTCGCTCCACGAAGCGGAAGATATTGCTACGACGATCGCACGGCAGGTACAGCGCGAGGGGGTGAGCGTCCCTTTGCGCGAATACGCGGCGTCTGGGCTCGTCCGGCTCCACGGCCTGGTGCAGATCGCGGTCATCGATAAAAACGGGATACTTCGTGCATCGACGATCCAAGGGTTTCGGCCCGTTGACCTGTCCGATCGTGACCATTTCCGCGTACACGTCCAAGATCCCTCGACCCGGCTCTATATTGGGAAATCCACGGTGGGTCGCGTGAGCGGTAAGCCATCAATCCAGCTCTCACGCCGGATTGACGACGCGCAGGGCCATTTCATGGGCGTGGTGGTTGTGTCGATGGCCCCGTCGTACTTGACCGACTTCTACGACGCGCTGCGAATCGGTGATCACGACGTTGTGGAAATCGTGAGCTCGACCGATATGGCAGTGCGGGTGCGTCGCAGCGGAACCTCAACCACAATGGAACTTCCTTTGGCGCGTGAAAGCGTCCTTCGGCGAGCATTGGCCTTGCACACCGACGGCTCGTTTCGCGCCAAGAGTGAAATCGATGGTGTTGGGCGGGTGTTCGCATATCGAAAGCTTCGAGATTATCCGCTCGCTGTTGTCGTCGGATTTTCAGTTGCTGACTACCTTGTAATCTACCGCGCGCGGGTTATTGCGCTGATCATCGCTGGCGTCATTCTGAGCCTGCTGATTGTGGTAGCCGAAATTTACCGAAAGCGCCTCTCATTGGAAATGCAGGCGTCTTTGGAGCGGGAGCGGGAAAGTGACCGGCGCAGGATCGAGAAAGCGCAACGCATCCAGTCCCTTTTCAGGGCGATACCCGATGCCGTCGTAGGCTTTTCGGCGGAAGGTCGAATCGATGGGTACAACCCAAGCCTGCTGTCGCTGCTCGACTGGGACAAGGATGCGACAGTACATGCGACGCCCGATGATGTTGCTCGTGCGCTGCTGGCGCGCGACAAAAGCAGCGACCGGCCAACCAAGGAGTTCCACTTAGCGGCTTTATTGCAAGGGGATTCAGGTGATTGCGCCGTCGTCGAGACATTCAAGATGGAAGTGCCTGATGCGGTGGTGTATGAACTGCGCCTCGAACGCAGAGCCGGCGCGTCTGCGCAAACGATTGCGCTTATCCGCGATGTGACGGCTCAAACCAGAGTCAGGGACAACGAGCAGGATCTCGACGCGACGCTGAGTGCGATTGGCGATGCTGTCATTGCCACAGACGAGAATGGACGGATCAAACGCTTCAATCCCGCGGCAGAGCAACTGGTGGGCTCGCGACTGCAGGACGTGATGGGACAACCCTATGAGGCGGTCCTTCGCATTACAAACATTGCGACGGGAGAGCCCGCGCCACTCCCTATCAAAGAGGTAATGGAATCCGGTCGCCTGTTTCGGCTGGCAGAGTCGCGTGCACTTCTCACTAAGAACGACGATCGGAAGATTTCCATTAGCATGGCGCCCTTGCGGCAAACCCAGGGTGGCGTGCAGGGTGTCGTGATGGTGCTGCGCGATGTCAGCAGACAATACCTGAGCGACCAGGCTCTCATCCGCAGCGAGGCGCGCTACCGGCAGTTGATCTCGCATCTACCGTATGGCGTGATGCTTGCGCAAGACAGAGCCATAAAATTCGCCAATCCAATGGCGCTCGATACGTTGGGTGCACGCGCGGCTACCGAGGTGCTCGGAAAAGGTCCGCATAATTTCGTGCACCCAGATTCCATCCCGGTCGTGCACGAACGAATTGCACGTTTGGAGCAGTACGGCGAGATAGCCGCCACCATCGAAGAGAAGTGGCTCAGGCTCGACGGGACTTCGTTTGTGAGCGAAGTTACAGCCGTTCCCTGCGACATTGACGGCAAGCCAGGGGCGCTCGTCATGTTTGCGGACATTAGCGAACGCAAGAGGGTCGAAGCCGAGCGTGACAGGTTTTTTGACATCAGCCTCGACCTGATCTGCCTTGCTGAACCGATGGGCTGTTTCAAGCGCGTCAATCCAGCATTTACCAAGGTGTTGGGATGGTCATCAGATGAACTGACGAGCCGGCCATTGATGGAATTCATCCATCCGGACGATCGTGAAGCCACCTTGGCGGAGTTTAAGCGGGGCCAGGGCGAGTCCATCGACTATTTCGAGAATCGGTACTTGTGCCGCGATGGATCAACACGCTGGCTCGCTTGGAAGGCAGTACAGATCGACGACATGGTCTATGCCACGGCGCGCGATGTCACGGACAGCCGGTCTGCCACACAGCAGCTTGAACATGCGCGATCGGAGGCCGAAGCCGCATCCCGATCGAAGAGCGCCTTTTTAGCAGCGATGAGTCATGAAATCCGAACGCCGATGAATGGCGTAATCGGCATGACAGAAGCGCTCGCAGAAACAGAGCTTACCGATGATCAGACGGATATGCTTTCGACAATTCGTCAGTCGGCGCATTCGCTGCTAGTAGTCATCGACGACATTTTGGACTTTTCGAAAATCGAGGCGGGGAAGCTTGATATCGACTTTGTGGATGTCGCTCTGGTCGATCTAGTGGAAAGTCTTTGCGCTTCGATGCTGCCCGTTGCAGAGAAGCGCGGCGTCAAACTGTCGCTGGTCGTGGAGCCCGAAGTACCTGAATACGTCGTCGCTGATGAGACACGCCTGCGCCAGGTACTAGGCAACCTGATCAGCAATGCCATTAAGTTTTCCAGCGGCAGGCCGGGGCTTGCAGGACAGGTGTTGGTCAGCGTGGCAACCCAGACGTCTTTCTCGACCGAACTGATCTTCAGCGTGTCGGACAACGGCATTGGAATGTCGCAGGATACGACCTCGAAACTTTTCATGCCGTTTACACAAGCGGAAGTATCGACGACGCGCCGCTTTGGCGGCACAGGGCTAGGGCTCGCCATCAGTCGCCGGCTTGTCGACATGATGAACGGAACGATTTCCGTGCAAAGCGCAGTAGGTCAGGGTTCGACATTCTCGGTCCAACTGCCATGCGATGTACCGGCGAATGTACCCATTTCTGACCTGCCTAGGTTGCACGACGTACAGTGCGTCCTCGAGGGGCAATTTTATGACCTCAGGTGTGTCGCTGCCTGGCTACACCGGGCAGGCGCTAGTATTCTCGGCGAGCATGCACTCGACGCTCCTAGTCGTGAGAATCTACCCTCCTCTAGCACCCTGCTTTTGGTGCAGGACGCACCTGGCTACGGCGATACAGCGACTGCTTCGCCGGCCGAGGACGCCGCTCGAATATGGGTCAAAGCCGGGGCCAGAGGTGCGCTTCAACGCGTGGGAGAACGCGTCGTCATGATCGGCGCAGTCGGCCTGCAGCGTCGATCGCTGCTGGAGGCGGCGAATCTTGCTCTCGGCCGATCCAAAGGCGTGCCGGCTCCAGAGAACTCCATTTCGGCTGGCCGCGCCCCAAAACCAAAGCCGTTGTCAATCGAGGAGGCACGCAAGCGCGGGCGGCTTATTCTCGTCGCAGAAGACGATGAGATTAACCAGAAGGTAATACTCAGGCAGTTGAGAATTCTCGGCCATGTTGCGGAAGTTGCAAGCAATGGAGAGGAGGCCCTGAGTCTATGGCGAAAAAATCAATATGCCCTGTTGTTCACTGATCTTCACATGCCCAAGATGGACGGATACGAGCTGGTATCGGCAATCCGGTCGGAAGAAGCAGGCCCCCGACGTCCTATCATCGCCCTGACCGCAAATGCCATTCAGGGCGAAGCTACGCGAGCCATCGCGATGGGGATGAACGCATATTTGACGAAGCCTCTGCAACTCGATCGCCTAAAAGCGGTTCTCGATCAATACCTGGGCGAATCAGACCATCCCCCGGCAAACAACCTGCCAATCTCGCAACCCGCGGCCGCATCCTTGGACACTTTGGACCTATCGGTACTCCGCAGCGTCGTCGGCGACGACCCCGAGGTGGCTCGCGAATTGCTGGAGGAATACCTTGGTTCCGTCCAACGTCTCTCCGTTGAACTGAGGGATCACTGCGTGGCTGCGCGCGGCCGAGAGGCCAGTGCCGTTGCTCACAAACTGAAATCGTCGTCGCGCTCGGTAGGCGCACTCCGCCTCGGAGATCTTTGTGCCCGCCTAGAGGAAATCGGTAAAGGCACTGACACTGAACCCTTGCGGGCCTGGGTCGAGGAATTTGACGTGGCGGTCGCAGCGGTTAATGGTGAAATTGCTCGAGTGCTGGGAACAGACTGAAATAATTATCAAGATATGCTCGACAAGCTGCGCAACTACCTTCCCCCAAAAGTGGCCTCCGTGACATTATTTTTATGCGAGTTTGAAAAGTGAGCCATCTCACGAATGCTGAAGGGGGAGAGCCTGCGGCCAAACGGAAAATCGTGGTCGTCGATGACGAACCGTTCGTACTAAAAGTGCTAGCGCGCCAGCTTTCGTTTCTCGGCTTTGAAGTACTGCCCTTTGAGCGAGCGCAGGACGCTCTTTCATTGCTTGAGATGAGCGGCCCGGAGGTTGACACCGTCTTCACCGATCTACAGATGCCGGAAATGGATGGCGTGGAGTTTGTGCGGCGTCTTGTCGGTGTTCGCTACGATGGTCACATCGTTCTTGTCAGTGGCGAAGATGCACGAATCCTACGAAGCGCCGAAAAGCTCGCTCGCGCTCGCGGGCTAAACGTCCTAGGTTCGCTTTCGAAACCTGCCACACGTGATCAATTGAAAGAGCAGATGAGCCGAGCGGATGTGCCCGAGCAGCGGCCAGGGTCGGCCGTTACTCCGGGATACGGAATGGACGAACTCGTGACGGCCATCCGGGCGCAACAACTCGTCAACTATTACCAGCCCCAAGTCGCACTTGCTACCGGCACAGTAGTCGGGGTTGAGGCACTCGTCCGATGGCGACATCCGAGTGATGGGCTCGTTCGCGCCAGCGCGTTTATCGAATTGATGGAGCAACATGGGCTTGTCAACGAACTCGTTCGCGAAGTTCTGCCGTCAGCGTTGACTGAAATTGCTGCCCTCGAAGCTCTGGATAACAAGGTACGCCTTAGCATCAACCTTTCGATGGACAACCTGAATGCACTCGACTTCCCCGATTTCGTGGCCACAGCGGCGGCCAATGCGGGGTTTCCTCTTTCAAGACTGGTAATGGAGGTAACGGAGCGAAAACTGCTAGTGGACCACCTACCGACACTGGATATTTTGACGCGGCTCAGACTGAAGCGGATCGGCCTCTCCATCGATGACTTCGGCACCGGCCATGCATCGCTAGCGCAGCTACGTGATTTCCAGTACGACGAGATAAAAATCGACAGCAGCTTCGTTCACGGCGCATGCAAAGACGAGTCGCTCGACGCGATCGTTCAAGGAAGTTTGATGCTGGCAAAACAGCTGAAGATGACCACTGTTGCGGAGGGAATCGAGACCGCTGACGACTGGCATCATATGCGGAAGTTGCAATGTGAGCGCGCGCAGGGATATTTTATCGGTCGACCCATGCTGGCGTGCGAATTGCCGCAGTGGCTGGCCGAATGGGAGCATCGCCGTCTTACCCTTTAAAGCGAATGCATGAAGTCGCTGATCTTGCACAGCAGTGAATCAAAGCGCAGCAGCAGGCCGCCAAGCGTCAGACGGTCGAGCGGCCGATTATTCAGCCGAACCCGGCAATCACCGTCTCGATCGGCAGGAACAACGTTCGACTGTCGGCCGGAAATTCGAGGAACTCAGCGCAGTTCATGTAGAAGCGTTTCGCCGCTTCGTCCTTCGCATGAACGAGGACAGCGCCGATGCCGATACTGCGCGAGGCAGCCGCAATCCGGCGCAGCGCATCGCCCAGCAAATCGGCGCCCAGCCCCTCTCCCGAGTAGCCGCGTGCAACCGCGAGCCGCGCGATCACCGAAACGGGAATGACCTGCGGAGCGTTGCGTCGCAGCCTAGCCGGCACCGCAGCGCGCTCGATCGCGCCAGCCGCGATGCTGTAATACGCCACGACCCAATCGCCGTCGCGCACCACGTATGTCCGCGAGAATCGGCTTTCATTTTTGGCCGCCCGTTGCCGCAACCAATCGTTCAGCAGGGGTTGGCCACAATCGAATTTCGATTCATCGTGCTTGGCCGAGAGCGGAACGGGCGCCGACAGTTTAGGGACGACTCGCCCGGGCAAATTGGCTACCTCTCCCATGCGGGAACTCGGCGCAAAAGCGAGCGCAACTTCGGCCCCGGGGCCGGAGGTTCGTCTAGCACGCGCGCAAAAGCATCGTAGCGCTCTTCATCCAGCAAGAAAAAACGTTGATCGAGCAATACGTCGATCGCTTCGCGCCGTGCGCTTTCCAACATGAATTCGGTGCGCGTCTTGCCGAGGACTGCCGCCGCCTCGTCGATAAGCTGGCGGGAGCGGGCATCGATGCGTAGATTGATGCTGTCTTTTGTCTCCGGCACGGACGCGGCTGTCGAGGCTGCGGCGAGTTCAGCCTTCGACTCTTTCGGCGATGGGGATCGAACTTTGGGCATGCGATCGAATAAGCCTTGGTGTACCCACAATGTCAATACGCTCACATTCCCTCCATTAGCGTTCATGCGCCATCCCTGCCATCAGGAGCGATGGAGCGGACAAGCGCGGCGGAAAATCTATACGACAGGGGCAAGCCCGCGATGCCAAGCACATAAAAATAGGACTGACGGCAGTCCATCGATGAAACTGGCCTTATCGAGGCTCGAGAACGCGGTCATGACGACCGCTGCAGCCGCTCTGCTATATTCTCCCCATCCTTTCATAGCCACTTCAGCACGCCGCGTGGAACAAATTCCCTTGTGGGCGCAAATCGGCGCCATTTTCGTCCTGCTGCTTTTTTCGGGCTTTTTCTCGATCTCGGAAACGGCGATGATGGCGATCAACCGCCACCGGTTGAGGTACCTCGCCAGCAAAGGCGCGTTCGGCGCCAAGACGACACAGAGCCTGCTCGCGCGTACGGATCAGCTGCTCGGGGTCGTGCTCATCGGCAATAATCTGCTAAACACGATTATCCCCGTACTGACAACTTCGATCGCGCTGCGCACGTTCGGACGCGACAACCTCGTGCTATCGATCGCCACGGGCATCGTCGCCTTCCTCATCATCGTCTTCGCGGAAATCACGCCAAAGATCGTCGGCGCAACGTATCCCGAAAAAATCGCGCTGCCCGCCAGCCTCATCATCGCGCCGCTCATGCGCGTGCTCAAGCCGATTGTATGGATCGTCAACCTATTCTCGAACGCGATCTTGCTCGTGCTGCACATCAACACGAAGGGCGGCCGGGAGCAACGGCTCACCACCGAAGAGTTGCGGGCAATCGTGCTCGAATCGGGCAGCTTCATGCCGACCAAGCACCGCAGCATCTTGCTGAACCTTTTCGATCTCGAAAACATCTCGGTCGAAGATGTCATGATCCCGCGCCGTCGCATCGAAGCACTCGACCTGGACGCGCCAGTCGAGGACATCCTGCATCAACTCGAAACCTGCTATCACAACAAGCTGATCGTCTATCAGGGCGACATCGACCGCGTG
>CAYRLJ010000031.1:13846-42210 GCA_964425025.1 uncultured Burkholderia sp.
TGCGCAAGACGCTGGCAGCGCTGCATAACCAGGAATTCACGCGCGAGACGCTACGTGAGCTGCTGACCGATCCGTACTTCGTGCCGTCGGGCACGCCCGTCTTTCAGCAACTGCAATACTTTCAGGAAACGCGGCATCGCACGGCGCTCGTCGTCAACGAGTATGGCGAACTCGAGGGACTGGTTACGCCCGAAGACATCATCGAGGAATTGATCGGCGAGTTCACGACGTCGATTCCGCGCAGCGCCGGCACGCGCAAGGGCTGGACAGAGAGCGGCGAATGCATTGTCGCCGGCAGCATGCCGCTGCGCGAGTTGAACCGCTGGCTACAGCTCGCCCTGCCCACCGACGGCCCCAAAACGCTGAACGGGCTCATCCTCGAGACGCTGGAAGAGATCCCCGAAGGCGACGTCTGCCTGCAAATCGGCGACGTGCAGCTCGAAGTGCTGCAAAGCGACGATCAAGCCGTGCGCACCGTAAAGCTATTCAAGCCGCATGCCCGGCCGGTGTTGAAACCCTCCCGCACGTAGCGGTCTCACGTCGATCGCATCGACTGTATCGGCTTTATCGGCTTTATTGGCCGACCGGCCGAATGGTGCGCCGAGCAGGCGCGGACGATGATTGCCTTGTCGCGTTTCACGACGGCCCAAAAGCCGCTCATCAATGCCTGCTCCTTCATCGCTTCCTGCCCGTGGCGAGCCCGCTCTGCCTGACGAGGGCCCCGCCGCCCGGCTCCTTGCCGCCACGCTCGATCGAGCGATTGAGCGCGGCGCCTCGGATATTCATATCGAACCCACCGAGCAAGGATGGCGCATCCGCTTACGGGTGGACGGCGTGCTGCATGAGATAGGAAGCCCTCCCCCGCACTTGCGCGACGCTTTCGTCACGCGCGTGAAGGTGCTTGCTCGCCTGGACATCGCCGAGCGGCGCATTCCGCAAGACGGTCGCTTGCGGCTTGCGGTCGCGTCGGGCCAAGTCGAAAACTACCGAGTCAGCGCGTTGCCCACCGTCCACGGGGAAAAGCTCGCGCTACGCCGCCTCGAAGCCTTGCCGGAGGATTTGTCGCTGGCTTCACTGGGCTTCGACACGCGGCAAAGCGCGTTAATCGAGGCGGCCCTTCGCGCACCGCACGGGCTCGTGCTCGTCACCGGGCCCACGGGCAGCGGCAAAACGCTTTCGCTCTATGCGTTCTTGCAACTGCTCAACGACCCCTCGCGCAACATCTGCACGGTCGAGGATCCGGCCGAGATCCAGCTTACCGGCGTCAATCAAGTCAATGTCCTCGAGAAAACCGGTCTTACTTTCCCAACTGCATTGCGGGCGCTGCTTCGACAAGATCCCGACGTCATCATGGTCGGCGAAATTCGCGACACGGAAACGGCCGACGTTGCACTAAAAGCTGCCCAGACAGGACACCTCGTGCTCGCGACGCTGCATACGAACGATGCGCCCAGTGCAATCGGGCGTCTGCTCGATATCGGGGCCGCGCCCTACTCGCTCTCCGCCGCGCTGCGGCTCGTCACGGCACAGCGGCTCGTGCGGCGCCTGTGCACTCACTGCCGAACGCCCGCCCCGATGTCGCCGTCGACGCTCGCGGCCGCCGGCTTCGGGCACGACACGCCGTCCGAATGGATGCCCTACACGGCATGCGGGTGCCCTAGCTGTCACGGCGCTGGCTATCGCGGCCGTATCGGCGTGCACCAGGTCATGACCGTGTCGCCGGCCGTGCGCGAACTCGTGAATAGCGGCGCGAGCGGACAGGCACTGGCGAAGCAGGCGAAGGCCGAGGGCGCCGCATCCCTGCGCGAGGCCGTACTCGCACGTGTGCTCGAAGGCACAACGAGCTTGGCCGAAGCCCTCTCCATCACGGATGCCGCATGAGTGGCGCGCCCAACTTGCGTCGGCTCGCTCGCGCGGCAAAACAGCCGCGCACTCGCTCGCGCGATGTCACGGCGTTCACGCGCCAATTGACGAGCCTGCTGAGCGCGGGGCTACCGCTCGTCCAGGCGCTCGATCTCATCGCCCGTGGCCAGCGGCGCGGTGGCATGCCGCACGTCGCACGGGGGATGGCTCGGCGCATCGCGGCCGGGGAGCGCTTCGCGTCGGCGCTCGCCGCTTATCCAGCGCAATTCGACCGGCTCTACCGCGAGATTTCGGCGATTGGCGAGGCATCAGGCACACTCGCGCTGGTCCTGGCGCGCATTGTCGAGCATCGCGAGCGAGCCGCCGCCCAGCGCGGCAAGCTGCGTACGGCACTCGCCTATCCGTGCGCCGTCTTATTGCTCGCAGTCGCCGTGACGGCGGCCCTGCTCGCGTTTGTCGTTCCCACATTCCAACAGGTCTTCGACAGCTTCGACGCCGCGCTGCCCGGCCCGACACGCGCGGTGATCGCGCTATCGAACGCCCTGCTGCATTGGGGCCCGCTCTCATTGGCCGCATTCGGCGCGCTGCAGCTCGTCGTACTACGCCTCATACGCCACTCGCCGCGTGTGCGCATGGCGCTCGACCGCGCGTTGCTTTCCCTGCCGGCGGTAGGCGCGCTCGCGCGCTCACTCGCCGCAGCTCGCTGGTCGCGCGCGCTCGGCACGCTGCTCGCAGCAGGCACACCGCTCGCCGATGCGCTGCGTGCGCTCTCGCATGTGACGGGCAACGCGGTATTCGATGCGGCGAATGCGCAGATCGAAGTCCGTCTGCGATGCGGCGAACGGCTGGCCGCAGCCATGCACGCCGCAGGCTGCTTTCCCGCGGCCTTCGTCGAACCGATCGCGGTAGCGGAGGAATCGAGCGCGCTCGACACGATGTTGCTCGATTGCGCCGCGCTGGCGGAACGTGAAGTCGACGAACAGCTCGTACTGGCCTGCGCTTGCGCCGAGCCCCTCGTCGTGGGCGTACTGGGGCTCACCGTCGGCGCACTCGTCGTTGCGCTTTATCTCCCCGTCATCGAACTGGGCAACGTGGTGTAGCATGCCCCCCATTCGCCACTGGTCATGATCACGACTTCATCTGTGTACGCTTCCGTCTTCAGCGATCCGCTCGCACGCCTCTCACTCGGCATCGGCGCCACCTTCGGCGCGTTGCCGTCCCTCTGGCAGTTCGCGTTCGCAATTGCATTCGGCCTAGCCATCGGCAGCTTCGTCAACGTGGTGGCGCATCGGCTGCCGATCATGCTCGAGCGTGCGTGGCGGCTGGAGATCACCGAAGCCACCGGGCAAGCAGCCGGCGCCGACGCGCTGCCGGCACGCTATAACCTGCGTGTGCCGCGTAGCGCCTGTCCGCATTGCGGGCATGTCTTGCGCGCCTACGAAAACATTCCCGTCCTCAGCTACGCGTTCCTGCGCGGCCGCTGCTCGTCGTGCCGCGCTCGAATCAGCCCGCGCTATCCGCTCGTTGAACTCGCGGGCGCTGCGTTGGCGGCGGCGGCGCTGGCGGTTTATGGCCCAACGGGCGAAGCGCTTGCCGCGTTCGGTCTCACCGCGGCCCTGCTTGCAATGAGCGCCATCGATGCCGAAACGCGGCTGCTGCCCGACTCTTTGACGCTGCCGCTATTGTGGGCGGGCCTCATCGTCAACTTCGACGATACGTTCACCACGCTGCGCGCGGCAGTCGCGGGCGCGATCGCGGGCTACCTTTTCCTGTGGTGCATTTACTGGCTGTTTCGATTTGCGCGCGGCGTGGAGGGCATGGGCTACGGCGACTTCAAGCTGCTAGCAGCGCTAGGCGCATGGCTCGGATGGGCCGCATTGCCGCAAATCGTACTGATCGCCGCGGTCACGGGCGCTTGTGCCGGGCTGGTCGCCATGTGGTCGGGACGTTTGCGCTTCGAAGAGCCGCTGCCATTCGGGCCGTTCCTCGCGCTCGGCGGCGTCGCGACACTATTTGGCGGCGTGCCGATCTTTCATCTGCTTGGGGGCTGATTCCTATGTTCACTGTGGGGCTCACGGGCGGAATCGGCAGCGGTAAGACGACCGTCGCGGATCTGTTCGCAACACATGGCGCCGCCGTCGTCGATACTGACGTCATCGCACACCGCATCACCGCGCCGAGCGGCGCAGCGATGCCGCTCATCGAACAGGCGTTCGGCCCACAGTTTGTCGCGCCCGACGGCTCGCTCGATCGCGCGAAAATGCGTGCCCTCGCGTTTTCGGACGATACGGCCAGGACGCGGCTCGAGGCCATCACGCACCCGCTCATTCGAAGCGAAACCGAGCGCGAGCGCGATGCGGCGGAAGGCCCCTACGTGGTCATCGTCGTGCCGTTGCTCGTCGAATCGGGCACATGGAAGTCGCGCGTCGACCGTGTGCTCGCGGTCGACTGCCCCATCGAGACGCAAATCGCGCGCGTCATGCGCCGCAATGCGTTCGCGCGCGAACAGGTGCTTGCGATCATCGCGCGCCAAGCGACGCGCGAAGCGCGCCTTGCGGCAGCGAACGACGTCATCGTGAACGACGATACGCCGCTCGAACGATTGGCACAGGACGTGCGCCGCTTGCACGAGCGGTATCTGGCCCTCGCGGGGGGAGCGCAATCGGAAAAGCTCGACCCGTAGAGCGTCACGCGTGTCGAAGGGATTCGCAAAAAGTGCACGAATGACGGTACACGCTCGCAGAACGCTCGATCCGCAGGAGAACCAGTGAAAAAGTGCCCGATTCCGCGATTGCGGGGGGCAATCGAGGGCATTAGAATGTGCTGCAATCCCACCACCCACGACGTCAGGGGCGAGCCCGCTTGATTCTTTACGAGTATCCGTTCAACGAGCGAATTCGCACGCTGCTGCGCCTCGAAGATTTGTTCGAGCGCTTCACGTTCTTTTTAAATCAAGACGACGCGCGTGAACATCACGTCGCGCTGACGACGCTGTTCGAAATCGCCGAGGTCACGGGCCGGGCGGACTTAAAGTCGGATTTGATGAAGGAGCTCGAGCGCCAGCGCCAAACGCTCGCACCGTTCCGCGGCAATCCTGGCATCGAGCAAAGCGCGCTAGAGGCCGTGCTCGGCGAGATCGAGCAAACGCTGGCGGGCCTTGCGCAAATGCAGGGAAAAACCGGTCAACATCTTTCCGACAACGAGTGGCTCGCAAGCATCCGCAGTCGCGCGATCATCCCCGGCGGCACCTGCGAGTTCGATCTGCCCTCGTACTATGCGTGGCAGCACTTGCACCCCGATCAACGTCGCCAGGATATCGCCAAGTGGATCGCGCCGCTTTTACCGCTGCGCGACGCCGCATCGATCGTACTTAGACTCGCTCGCGAATCGGGCCAGGCATCCAAGGTCATGGCGATGCAAGGCAGCTACCAGCAAATGCTGTCGGGCCGCACGTATCAGCTGATGCAAGTGCGCGTTTCGCATGAGTTGCGCGTCATCCCGGAAGCGAGTGCGAACAAGTACATGCTCTGGGTACGCTTTACCGTGCAGGATGGGGATTTGCGTCCGCGTGCCGTCGATGTCGACGTGCCGTTCCAATTGACGCTGTGCAGCCTTTGATTGAACAAGTTGGATGCGTGCGCAAAGCGCGGCATGCAACGATGCCTGAAAATTCGCCGCCCGATGTTGCTGCTTCCCAAGCAGCGCGCGGCGGCCTAATGACGATCGCCTGACAGTATGGTTACCGTTGTCAAATGCCCGACTTGTGGGAAAGACGTCCGCTGGACGCCCGAAAACCGATTTCGCCCGTTTTGCTCGGAGCGCTGCAAACAGATCGATCTGGGCGCGTGGGCCAATGAAAAGTATCGGATCGGCGGCACCGACGAAGAGCCGCCTTCAGATGACGACAAGCACGGCGATTTGAACTGATCGGGGTAGGGATCGTGAGTGGGCGTACCGGCTCATGAACCCGACCGCCCCTTCAGCAGCCGTGCCGTGACTCGGCGGCAAGCAATTCGAGCACAGGCATGGCCGCGGGTAGCAGGGGCGCCACGCCCACGGGCAGGTGCTGCCAGCTGAACGCTTGACCCTCACGGCCGTGCAGTTCGCCCGTCCATCCCGTCACCTTGCAGAAATGCAGCCGTACGTAGGCGTGCGGATAGTCGTGTTCGAGCGTGTGCCAGCGGTGGCATGCCGTGAGCACGATGCCGAGTTCCTCGTGCAACTCGCGCTCGAGCGCGGCTTCGACGGACTCCCCCGGTTCGAGCTTGCCGCCCGGAAACTCCCAGTATCCTTCATACGGTTTTCCCGCAGGGCGCTGAGCAAGCAAGTATCGGCCGTCAGGACTGACGAGTACGCCCACCGCCACTTCCGTTACCGGCCGCCCCGTGGGCGAGCGATCGGCGAATTCAGCGTCGTTTCGTTTCGCCGTCATGCCGCGGCCCTGCGGCCCGACCAGTCGCGGGCAAATTGCCAAGCCACGCGGCCCGAGCGCGAGCCGCGCTCGAGTGCCCAAACGAGCGCATCGCCACGCGCATTCGCAACGTCATCGTCGGTGCATCCGAAGTGGTGCAGCCAGTGGCCGACAATCGTCAGGTAGTCGTCTTGCTTGAACGGATAAAAGCTCACCCACAGCCCGAAACGCTCGGAAAGCGAGATCTTCTCTTCCACGACTTCGCCCGGATGAATCTCACCGTCCGACGTGTGCTTGTACGTCTCGTTGTCGCTCATGTACTCGGGCAACAGATGGCGGCGGTTCGACGTCGCATAGATCAGGACGTTATCGGATTGCGCGGATACCGAGCCATCGAGTGCGACCTTCAACGCTTTATACCCCGACTCGCCTTCCTCGAACGAAAGATCGTCGCAAAACACGATAAACCGTTCGGGCCGGGACGCGATGAGTTCCGTGATGTCGCCCAGGTCGTGCAGATCGTCCTTGTCCACTTCGATCAAGCGCAGGCCGTCCTTCGCGTACGCGTTCAGACAGGCCTTGATCATCGACGATTTGCCCGTGCCGCGCGCCCCCGTGAGCAACACGTTGTTCGCCGGCTGTTTGCTGACGAACTGGCGTGTGTTCTGCTCGATCAGCCCCTTCTGGCGCTCGATGTTCTGCAAGTCGCCAAGCGTAATCGCAGAGACGGCCGGCACCGGCTGAAGATAGCCTCGACCCTGACGCTTGCGCCAGCGGAACGCAACGGCGGCCGACCAGTCGATGTCGGGCGCCGCCGGCGGCAGCATGGTTTCAAGACGGCCGAGCAGCGCCTCGGCGCGGGTCAAAAACTGTTCGAGTTTGTCCATGAGCGGTGAGCGGTGAGCGATGGGCGGTGTAGAGCGTCAGGCGCCGCGCAGGACGGCGCGGCGCGATCGAAGTCACAGCGCCGCTTTGACGCGGCCGTGCGTCAGGAGCGGTAGTCGGCGTTGATCGACACGTAATCGTGCGATAGATCGCAAGTCCAAATCGTCGCCTGCGCCGAGCCGCGGCCGAGCAGCACACGGATCGTGATTTCGCTTTCCTTCATCACGCGCTGGCCGTCCTCTTCGCGATAAGCGGGGTGGCGGCCGCCGGCCGTTGCCACGTGCACATCGCCGAGATAAAGATCGATTTTTGCCACATCGAGATCGGCGATGCCGGCATACCCGATCGCAGCCAAGATGCGGCCGAGGTTCGGATCGGAGGCATAAAACGCCGTCTTTACCAGCGGCGAGTGGCCGATCGCATAGGCCACTTGGCGACATTCACCCTCGTTCGTACCGCCCTCGACTTGCACGGTCATGAACTTGGTCGCGCCCTCGCCGTCGCGCACGATCAATTGAGCCAACGCCTGAGCCTGGCGCACGACAGCATCGCGCAGCGCGGCGTAAGCGGCCGTATCGGTGGACGTGATTGCGGGCAGGCTCGACTTGCCCGTCGCGATCAGGATGAACGAGTCGTTCGTCGACGTATCGCCGTCGATCGTGATGCAGTTGAACGAGCGATCCGCGACATCCTTGACGAGCGTATCGAGCACGTCTTGCGCGACTGCCGCGTCGAACGCGAGGAAGCCGAGCATCGTCGCCATATTCGGCTTGATCATGCCCGCGCCCTTGCTGATGCCTGTGAGCGTGACCGTGTGGCCATCGATCGTCACCTTGGCCGACGCCGCCTTCGGCAGCGTGTCCGTCGTCATGATCGCCTGCGCCGCTTCATGCCAGTGCGCAGCCGCGCGCTGCTTGAGCGCCGCGGGCAAGCCGGCCTTGAGCCGATCGATCGGCAGCGGCTCGAGGATCACGCCCGTTGAAAACGGCAGCACTTGTTCAGACGCGATACCGGCCAGGCGCGCCAGTTCTGCGCAAGTCTCGCGCGCATGCGCGAGGCCCGGCTCGCCGGTACCCGCGTTCGCGTTGCCCGTGTTGACGACAAGCGCGCGAATGCCCTTGGCGCCGCGCGCGGCACTCGCACGGGCGAGATGTTCGCGGCAAACCGTGACGGGCGCCGCGCAGAAACGGTTCGACGTAAATACGCCCGCCACCGTCGCGCCTTCGTCGACGGAGATGATGAGAACGTCCTTACGGTTCGGCTTGCGAATGTTCGCCTCCGCGTAGCCGAGCGTCACGCCGGCGACGGGATGAAGTTGCGCGGGATCGATCGAGGGAAAATTGACGGCCATGGTCGTGAGATTGGTTAAGCCAGCTTACCGTGGCATTGCTTGTATTTCTTGCCGCTACCGCACGGACAAGGATCGTTGCGGCCCACTTTGGGGACACCGCCCGCGGTGACCGCCGCCGCCGCATGGACGCCGTGGCGCATTGCCTGGCCGACCATCTCCGCTGCCGCGGCGCTTTGCGATCCCGCACCCGAGGGGCCTGCCGCAGCCGCGGCTTCCGCGAACTCGGCGTGACTGAACTCGACGTTCTCGAGCGGGTCGCCCTGCTCTTCGTATTGCTCGGTGGCCTCTTCAAGCTGCTCGGGCGATTGGATCTGAACGTTCATGACGATGCGCGTCACTTCCGTCTTCACAATGTTGAGCAATGCCTCGAACAGCTCGAACGCCTCGCGCTTGTACTCTTGCTTCGGGTTCTGCTGTGCGTAGCCGCGCAAATGAATGCCCTGGCGCAGATGATCGAGCGCGGCGAGATGCTCGCGCCAGCAGCGGTCGAGCGTTTGCAACATGACCGAACGCTCGAAGGCGCTAAACGCCTCGCGGCCGACGAGCGCGACCTTCGTCTCGTAGGCTTCGTCCGCCGCGCCGATCACGGCCTCGATGATGTCGTCCGGATCGAGCGACTGCGACTCGTTGATCATCTCCTGAATGGCCAGGTCCAGCTGCCAGTCCTTACGCAGCGCTTCCTCGAGTTCGGGCGCGTTCCACTGTTCTTCGATGCTGCCCGCCGGGATGAACTCATGCGCGACGTCGGTGACGACGGCATGGCGCATCGCGGTGATCGTTTCGGTGATGTCGTGCGCTTCGAGCAACTCGTTGCGCTGCTGATAAATCACCTTACGCTGATCGTTGGCGACGTCGTCGTATTCGAGCAGTTGCTTACGAATATCGAAGTTACGCGCTTCGACCTTGCGTTGCGCCGATTCGATCGAACGCGTGACGATGCCGGCCTCGATCGCTTCGCCCTCGGGCATGCGCAGGCGGTCCATGATCGAGCGCACGCGGTCGCCCGCGAAAATGCGCAGTAGCGGATCTTCGAGCGACAGAAAGAAGCGCGAGGAGCCCGGGTCGCCCTGACGGCCCGCGCGGCCGCGCAGCTGGTTGTCGATCCGGCGCGATTCGTGGCGTTCAGTGCCGATGATGTGCAAGCCGCCCGCGGCCTTCACTTTATCGTGCAGGGCTTGCCACTCGTCGTGCAGCGCTTGGATGCGCTGCGCCTTTTCGTCGTCGGGAATCGATGCGTCAGCTTCCATCAGCGAAGCTTGCTTCTCTGCGTTGCCGCCAAGCACGATGTCGGTGCCGCGACCGGCCATGTTCGTCGCGATCGTGATACGCCCAGGACGGCCGGCTTCAGCGACGATCGCCGCTTCGCGGGCGTGCTGCTTCGCGTTGAGCACTTCGTGCGGCAAGCCCGCCTTCGTCAGCAAATTCGAAAGCAGTTCGGAGTTTTCGATCGACGTCGTGCCGACCAGCACCGGCCGTCCGTGCTCGTAGCATTCGCGGATTTCGCGCGTGACGGCGTCGTAGCGCTCCTTGGCCGTCTTGTAGATTTGGTCTTGGCGGTCGATCCGCTTCGGCGGGCGGTTCGTCGGGATGACGACCGTCTCCAGACCGTAGATTTCGTTGAATTCGTACGCTTCGGTATCGGCCGTGCCGGTCATGCCCGACAGCTTGCCGTACATGCGGAAGTAGTTCTGGAACGTGATCGAAGCGAGGGTTTGATTCTCGCTCTGGATCTTCACGTGCTCCTTCGCTTCGACGGCCTGATGCAGCCCGTCCGACCAGCGGCGGCCCGCCATCAGCCGGCCCGTGAATTCGTCGACGATCACAACTTCGCCGTCTTGCACGACATAGTGCTGATCGCGGAAGAACAGCGTATGCGCGCGCAACGCCGCATACACGTGGTGCATCAGCGTAATGTTCTGCGCGGCGTACAAGCTTTCGCCTTCGCCGATCAAGCCCCACTCGGCAAGCAGACGCTCGGCTTTCTCGTGGCCCGACTCCGTGAGGAACACTTGGCGTCCCTTTTCGTCGAGCGTGTAATCGCCCGGCTTTTCGACGCCCGTACCGTCGGCCTTTTCCTCGCCGATCTGCTGCTCGAGCAGCGGTGGCAGCGCGTTCATCCGCACGTATAGATCGGTGTGGTCTTCGGCTTGTCCGGAGATGATGAGCGGCGTACGCGCTTCGTCGATGAGAATCGAGTCCACTTCGTCGACGACCGCGAAGTTCAGCGAACGCTGCACCCGCGCGCCGGTCTCGTAGACCATGTTGTCGCGCAGGTAATCGAAGCCGAATTCGTTGTTCGTGCCGTACGTGATATCGGCCGCGTAAGCCTGTTGCTTCGACTCGTGATCCATCTGCGACAGATTGACGCCGACGGACAAGCCGAGGAAGTTGTACAGCTTGGCCATCCACTCGGCGTCGCGCTGAGCGAGGTAGTCGTTGACCGTCACCACGTGAACGCCGCGCCCCGGCAGCGCGTTCAAGTAAACAGCCAGCGTCGCGACGAGTGTCTTGCCCTCGCCCGTGCGCATTTCGGCGATCTTGCCGTAGTGCAGCACCATGCCCCCGATCAGCTGCACGTCGAAATGGCGCATCTTCAGCACGCGGCGGCTCGCCTCGCGGCAGACGGCGAACGCTTCGGGCAGCAGCTTGTCGAGCGATTCGCCGCTCGCGACGCGCTGGCGGAATTCATCCGTTTTCGCGCGCAGTTGGTCGTCCGTCAATTGCTCGATTTGCGGCTCGAGCGCATTGATCACCGCGACGGTCTTTTGATACTGCTTGACGAGACGCTGATTGCGGCTGCCAAAGATCTTTTGGAGAAAACCGGTGGTCATCGGGTCGAGTATGCGTCGCGGCTTCGGTCGGGCACCTGTGCGGCTCGTTGTGAGACCCCGCTCGGATGCTCGGTTTCGGATAGCCTCGGCGGCTTATTCCATGAGTGAATTCGAATCGCACATTTTAGCACGCGAGCCTTAACGTACCGTGTCGCCGGCTAGGTGCCTCGAAGCGCGGCGAACGCGGCGCGGGCGGGGCGCAGCGCGGATACCGGCGGGTATGGACGGGTATGGGATAGGCACGTAGAGGCAGGTACAATCGCGCCATGAGCCGCTTTTCGTCTTTTTCGAAGTTTGCCGCGCCGCGACGGCCCCAAGCCGTCAGCGAAGTGCTCGGGCGCACCGACGCTTTTGCCGCGCTGCGCGCGGGCGTCGAGCAGATCACCGCGCTCGAGCGCGACCTCGCACAGTTGCTGCCGGATTA
This sequence comes from uncultured Burkholderia sp., assembly GCA_964425025.1. GTDB lineage: Bacteria > Pseudomonadota > Gammaproteobacteria > Burkholderiales > Burkholderiaceae > Trinickia. The sequence continues at coordinate 25,612 of CAYRLJ010000031.1, forward strand.
TTTGGCGACCAACGTCGAACCGGGCTTCATCAAGGACGGCACGCTGACCCTATTCGCCGCTCACAGCGCGCTGGCCGCGCGTTTGCGGCAAGTGGAGCCGCGGCTCCTTTCGCAATTGCAGCAGCGCGGCTGGGCCGTGCTCGCACTCGCCGTCAAGGTACGGCCGCGCACCATGCAAGCGCCGCCCGCGCCCAAGCAGGCTCGCATGACGCCGGCCGGCGCCGCGGCGCTGCAAGCGCTAAGCCGCTCGCTGGGCCCCTCGCCATTGCAGGCGGCATTGGCCAAGATGGCCGCCCGCCACGGAAAGCCGGTAGACAAAAAAGAATAAGCGGCCCGCGAGCCGCTTATTCGAGATGTATCGATGGCCGAACTATCCGGCGGCCGCTTAACGTGTGCACGTCATGCAAATGCCGTCTGCGCCTCATAGCCGAAGCCGCGCGGCGCGTGCTTCGCGTCGTCGAAGGTCAGCACTTCGTACGCATCCTCGTGCGCGAGCAATTCGCGCAGCAACGCGTTGTTTAGGCCGTGCCCCGATTTATAGGCCGTGTAGGACGCGAGCAGCGGATGGCCGACGACGTAAAGATCGCCGATCGCATCGAGCATCTTGTGCTTGACGAACTCGTCATCGTAACGGAGGCCGTCGTTGTTCAAGACGCGATATTCGTCGAGCACGATCGCGTTGTCCATGGTGCCGCCGCGGGCCAACCCAAGCTCGCGCAGCATCTCGACTTCATGTGCGAAGCCGAACGTGCGCGCCCGCGCGATCTCCCGAACATAGGACGTCGTCGCGAAATCGACTTCGAGCGCCTGGCCCGTTTTGTCGACGGCAGGATGATGGAAGTCGATCGTGAATTTGAGCTTGAAACCGAAATAAGGCTCGAGGCGCGCGACCTTATCGCCATCGCGTACTTCCACGGGCTTCGTGACCTTGATGAACTTCTTCGGCGAGTTTTGCTCTTCGATGCCGGCCGATTGCATGAGGAATACGAACGACGAAGCACTGCCGTCCATGATCGGGATTTCTTCGGCCGTAACGTCGACGTACAGATTATCGATGCCCAAACCTGCGCAGGCCGACATCAAATGCTCGATCGTCGATACCCGAACGCCGTCCTTTTGCAGCACCGAGGCAAGACGCGTATCGCCGATCGCGAGCGCCTGAGCCGGGATGTCCACGGGCGTCGCCAAATCGATGCGCGAAAACACGATGCCGGTATTGGCGGCAGCCGGGCGCAGCGTCAGTTCGACCTTGCGCCCCGAATGCAGGCCAATCCCGACAGTTTTGACGATCGATTTGATGGTGCGTTGCTTCAACATGATTCCGTTGGTTCGATTGCTAATTTCAATCGGAGTTTTTCAATTCATAGGAGCAAGTATACTCCATCCGGCGCGAGCGTTCAGTTCGCAGGACGTATCAATCTGTTTCGCCCGATTACCGCAGACGATAAAAACAAGGCCGGCGGCCGGAAAGGAGGCGTTCCCAACCACCGGCCCGTAACGGGCCGTCACTAAAAAGGCGGCGCGCGTTGCCGCCACGCAACGCTCGAACGCGGGGATAACGGCAGGCCCATCGACCAAGCGAGGGACACCACTTGACCGATTGCCCAGCCGCCGGCCGGCGCATCTTGCCCGCGATGCGCCGAGCGCTCGCCCGCACCGTCCACACTCGAGCGTTCGGGACGATTCCCTCATCGGCCCGCCCTTCCGCTCGAGCGCTGCGGTCAGCGGCTTGCCCGCTGCCAGATCCGCCTATCGCAAACCGGAGCTTTTGCAAGCGCGCGAGCCACCGCGCTCGCACGCGCCGCGCCGCCCGGTCTTGGGCGAGCCGACAGCCGGTCCACCCGCGTCGCATGCACGCTACGGGTTCCAGCCGCGCCCGGTCGTGCGACAGGACGAAGCCGCCTGACGCCGTTGCCGTTCATGATGCCGTTCGGCATTCGCGCGGCGCGCGCAAAGCGCACACGCGACGAACACGCCGCTCGCTTAGTCGGCCTGCTTACGCAAGAACGCCGGGATGTCGTACGTGTCGACGCCCTTTTCCTGCAGCGCCTGCACGTGCGAAGCCGCCGTCTCGCGGGAGTTGCGCCACACTGCCGGCGTATCGAACGCGCCGTAGTCGGCCGCGTTCGATTGCGACGGCTGCGGCGTAAAGCCGTGCTGCATCACGGGTTGATTGTCCGTACCCGTGCGCAGCAGCGTCATCGGCGCGACTTGCTGCTTCTTCTGTGCGCCCGCGGCGGTACGGCCAAGACCCGTCGCCACCACCGTCACGCGCAGTGCATCGCCCATCGCGTCGTCGTACACGGCACCGAAGATGACCGTCGCGTCTTCCGCCGCGTAGCTCTTGATCGTGTTCATCACTTCGCGCGTTTCCGACAAACGCAGCGAGCGGCTCGACGTGATGTTCACGAGCACGCCGCGCGCACCCGACAAATCGACCCCTTCGAGCAGCGGGCTCGCGACGGCCTGCTCCGCCGCCAAGCGTGCGCGATCGACGCCGGCCACGGTGGCCGTGCCCATCATCGCCTTGCCTTGCTCGCCCATCACCGTCTTCACGTCTTCGAAGTCGACGTTGACCAAACCATCGACGTTGATGATTTCGGCGATACCCGCGACCGCGTTGTTCAGAACGTCGTCCGCGCACTGGAAGCACTTGTCCATCTCGGCGTCATCGCCCATCACCTCGAACAGCTTGTCGTTCAGAACGACGATCAGCGAGTCGACGTGATCCTCCAGTTGCTGCGAACCTGCTTCTGCCACGCGCATGCGCTTGCCGCCTTCGAATTCGAACGGCTTGCTCACGACACCGACGGTCAGAATGCCCATCTCCTTGGCGATCTGCGCGACCACGGGCGCTGCACCCGTACCCGTGCCTCCGCCCATGCCCGCGGTGATGAACACCATGTGCGCGCCACGCAGTGCATCGGCGATTCGCTCGCGCGCCTCTTCGGCCGCCGCACGTCCCATTTCCGGCTTCGCACCCGCGCCGAGGCCAGTGTTGCCAAGCTGAATCACGTTCGGCGCGCGCGAACGCGACAACGCTTGCGCATCGGTGTTCATGACGACGAAGTCGACGCCTTGCACGCCTTTGCTGATCATGTGCGCGACGGCATTGCCGCCTGCACCGCCAACGCCCACCACCTTGATGATGGTGCCGCTGGTTTCCGTTTCCAACATCTGGAATTCCATGTTGCCTCCGTCAAGAAAAGATCCTGCTCATCGGCGTTATTCGACGAAGAGTCGGGCAACTCTTCGTCGCACGCGAGCCGCCGTCACCCGCGCTTTCACCGCCTTCCGCTCGGAACACATCTGAAGCGATATGCCCCGCCGTTGCACGAAATTAAAAATTGCCCAAGAACCAGTCCTTCATACGCGAGAAGACTTGCCCCATCGAACCCGCCTGCACCGCCACCTTGCGGCCGCGCATGCGCTGCGACGAGCCTTCCACCAGCAGCCCCATCGCCGTCGAGTAGCGCGGATTGCGCACGACGTCCGCGAGACCTCCCGCGTATTCCGGCACGCCGATGCGCACCGGCTTCAGAAAAATGTCTTCGCCGAGTTCGACCATGCCCGGCATCATCGAAGCCCCGCCCGTCAGAACAACGCCGGAGCTCAAGAGTTCCTCATAACCCGACTCGCGCACGACTTGATGCACGAGCGAGAACAGCTCCTCGACGCGCGGCTCGATCACTGCCGCCAGCGCCTGGCGCGACAGCGTTCGAGGACCGCGCTCGCCAAGGCCCGGCACTTCGATCATTTCGTCGGGATCGGCGAGCGCTTGCTTCGCAATCCCATAGCCGACCTTGATGTCCTCGGCATCGGGCGTCGGCGTACGCAGCGCCATCGCGATGTCGCTCGTAATCTGATCGCCCGCGATCGGGATGACGGCCGTATGGCGAATCGCGCCTTCGCTGAAGATCGCGATGTCGGTCGTGCCGCCGCCGATGTCGACGAGCACGACGCCGAGCTCCTTCTCGTCTTCCGTCAACACCGCGAGCGACGACGCGAGCGGCTGCAAGATCAAGTCGTTGACCTCGAGCCCGCACCGCCGCACGCACTTGACGATGTTCTGCGCAGCAGACACCGCGCCCGTCACGATGTGCACCTTCACCTCGAGGCGGATGCCGCTCATGCCGATCGGCTCGCGTACGTCTTCCTGCCCGTCGATGATGAATTCCTGCGTCAGGATGTGCAGCACTTGCTGATCCGTCGGAATGTTGATCGCCTTGGCGGTCTCGATCACGCGCGCGACGTCGGCCTGCGTCACTTCCTTGTCTTTGATCGCCACCATCCCGCTCGAATTGAAGCTGCGAATGTGGCTGCCTGCGATCCCCGTGAACACGTTGGTGATCTTGCAGTCGGCCATCAGCTCCGCTTCCTCGAGCGCGCGCTGAATCGACTGCACCGTGGCCTCGATGTTCACCACGACGCCCTTTTTCAGACCCTTCGATTCGCTTTGCCCGAGCCCGATCACTTCATAGTGACCCTCGCCGCGCAATTCGGCGACGATTGCCACGACCTTGGCCGTGCCGATGTCGAGGGCAACCAGCAAATCCTTGTAGTCTTTACTCATAGCGTGCTCATTGCGTGTGTTGTTACTTCGCCGCGGGTTTGCCCGCGGTCGCATTGCCGATGAAGCGCATTCCTGCGGCGCGAATCGCAAAGCCGTTCGGATAGCGCAAATCGGCGTATTCGATGTCCTGCCCCCAGCGTGCCGTGACCGCCGCCCATGCCGCCGTCAGCCGGTGGCTTCGATCGGCGAGCGTTTGGGCGTTGCGTTCCCGGCCGTACTCGACCTGCGTGCCGTTCGAGAGCTTCACCGTCCACGCATAGCGCGGCGATAGCGCCACTTCGTCAGGCGTCGCACCGAGCGGCGCAAGCCACTTCTTGAAATCGAAGTAGCGTGCGACCACTTCCTTCTCCGTGCCATTCGGCCCGTCGAACGCGGGCAAATCTTGATCGAGTTCGCCCTGGTTCGCGGTGAACAGCTCGCCGTCGACGCTGACGAGCTGATCGCTGCCCCAGGTGCCGAGCGGCTTGTATTCCTCGAGCGTGACCGCGAGCGCATTGGGCCAAACGCGCCGCACGCTCGCGCGGCGCACCCACGGCATCTGCTCGAACGCCTGGCGCGCGCTGTCGAGATCGACGGTGAAGAAGTTGCCCCTCAAATGGCCGACGACACTGGCACGCACCGTCGGCGCGTTGATGTGCTCGGTATCGCCGCCGATCGCGATCGTGTTCAGCGCGAACGCAGGCCGCTGCAAAAGCCAGTAACCGCCGGCCGCCAACAGCGCCGCCGCCAACAGCGCATAGAGCGCGTTGGCCGCGAGATTCAGTTGGCGTACGTTGTTCCACATGGCCGGCGATCAATCCTTCAGCGTCAGCGCGAGCACGCCGACCACGAGTTCTTGATAGCCGATGCCGACCGCACGCGCCGCCTTCGGAGGCAGCGAGTGATCGGTCATGCCCGGCGCCGTGTTCACCTCGAGGAAGTAGGCATTGCCGTTCGCATCCAGCATGAAATCGGCACGGCCCCAATCCGTGCAGCCGAGCACGTCGAACGCACGGCGCGCAAGTGCCTTCAGGCGCGCTTCCTCTTGCGCGGCGAGGCCGCATGGAATCAAGTATTGCGTGTCGTCGGCAATGTACTTCGCGTGGTAGTCATAGAACTCGCCGGCCGGCACGATTCGGATGATCGGCAAGTCGAGATCCCCAGCGATGCAGGCCGTGTACTCGCCGCCGCCTTCGATGCTCTGCTCGACGACGACGATCTTGTCGAACTTCGCGGCTTCCTCGAGCGCGGCCGGCAATGCATCGGCGCTCTTCACTTTGATGACCGCGACGCTGGAGCCCTCGCTCGCGGGCTTCACGAACAGCGGCAAGCCGAGCTTGGCGACGATATCGCCGGCGCGCGCCGCGTAATCGTCACCGCGCATCACGGCTTCGAACGCTGGCGTCGGCACGCCGAGCTGCTGCCAGACCAGCTTCGTGCGGAACTTGTCGAGGCCGAGCGCCGAGCCAAGCACGCCCGTACCCGTGTAGCGAATGCCGTAGAAGTCCAGCGCGCCTTGGATCTGGCCGTTCTCGCCGTAGCCGCCATGCAGCGCGTTGAACGCGCGCGCGAAGCCTTCGTCCTTGAGCGCCGAGAGCGGACGCTCGGCCGGATCGAACGGATGCGCATCGATGCCGGCATCGCGCAGCGCCTTCACAACGAGCGAACCCGACTTGAGCGACACCTCGCGCTCGGCGGATTCCCCACCCAGCAAGACGGCCACTTTGCCAAAGCGTTTCGGATCGATCCTGCTCATCTCAAACCCTTAGTTCTTGAGCCAGGCGACCCGGCACCACGCCGATCGAGCCTGCGCCCATCGTGATCACCACGTCGCCGTCGCGCACGAGCGTCGACAGCGCCTGCGGCACTTCGTCGACCGTCCCGGCGAACGCCGGGTCCACTTTTCCTGCCGCACGGATCGCGCGCGCGAGCGCTTGGCCGTCGGCCGCCACGATCGGCGCTTCGCCGGCCGCATAAATTTCCGTCAGCACCAGCGCGTCGACGCTCGAAAGCACGCCGACGAAATCCTCGAAGCAATCGCGCGTGCGCGTATAGCGGTGGGGCTGGAACGCGAGCACGAGCCGCTTGCCGGGGAATGCGCCGCGCGCCGCCGCGATCGTCGCCGCCATCTCGACGGGGTGATGCCCATAGTCGTCGATCAGCGTGTAAGTTCCGCCGCCGGTCACGCGCATCTCGCCATAGCGCTGGAACCGCCGGCCGACGCCGGTGAATTCCGCCAGCGCACGCTGGATGTCGGCATCGGCGATCTCAAGTTCAGTCGCGATCGCGATCGCGGCCAGCGCGTTCTGTACGTTGTGCGTGCCCGGCATGTTCAGCACGATGTCGAGCGGCGTCGCGCCTTCGCGCACCGCCGTGAAATGCATCTTGCCCTCGCGCGCGAATACGTTGACGGCGCGCACCTGCGCATCGGGCGCGAACCCGTAGCGGATCACGGGCTTCGACACGAACGGAAGAATCTCGCGCACGTTCGAGCAATCGACGCAGAGTACAGCGATGCCGTAAAACGGCAGCCGGTGCGTAAATTCGATGAACGCCTGTTTAAGCCGCGCGAAGTCGTGCCCGTAGGTGTCCATGTGATCTTCGTCGATGTTCGTGACGACTTCGATCACCGGCAAGAGATTGAGAAACGAGGCGTCCGATTCGTCCGCTTCAGCCACGATGAAGTCGCCCGTGCCGAGGCGCGCATTGGCCCCGGCGCTGGTCAGACGGCCGCCGATCACGAACGTCGGATCGAGGCCGCCCGCCGCGAGCACGCTCGCGACGAGGCTCGTCGTCGTCGTTTTGCCGTGCGTCCCCGCGATCGCAATGCCTTGCTTCAGCCGCATGAGTTCGGCGAGCATCACCGCGCGCGGCACGATCGGTACATGGAGACGGCGTGCGGCCAGCACTTCGGGATTGTCGCTGCGTACGGCCGTGGACACGACGACGGCATCCGCAGCTTCGATGTTTTGCGCATCGTGTCCGATCGCGATGCGAGCGCCGAGCGAGGCGAGCCGGTCCGTCGACGCGCTGCGGGCCAGATCTGATCCGCTCACGCGATAGCCAAGCGTGACGAGCACCTCGGCGATGCCGCTCATGCCGGCGCCACCGATGCCGACGAAATGAATATGTTTGACGATGTGTTTCATGACTTTCCTTCCTGGCGCGCGAGCGCCACGGCCGCGCAAACTTGCGCGACGCGATCGGTGGCTTCGGGCTTGGCCAGAAGCCGCGCGCGCGCCGCTGTGGCGGCAAGCGTTTCGCGCGTCTGGCTGCGCAGCCAATCCGCTAGGTTCTCCGGCGACAAATCGCGCTGCTGCACGAGCACGGCCGCGTCTTGCGAAGCCAAGAATTCGGCGTTCGTGGTTTGATGGTCGTCGACCGCATAGGGGAACGGCACGAACAGCGCGGCAACGCCAACGGCCGCCACTTCGGCCACCGTCATGGCGCCCGAGCGGCAAATGACGAGATCGGCATCGCCGTAAGCGGCGGCCATGTCGTCGATGAACGGCACGAGGCGCAGCGCTTCGCCGGGCTCGAACCCCGCTTGCGCGTAGTTCACGCCCAGCGCGTCGATGTGCTTCGCGCCCGCCTGATGGATCACGTGCGGGCGCGCGTCCGGCGCGAGCAGCGCGAGCGCGCGCGGCACGCATTCGTTCAAGGCTGCGGCGCCCAGGCTGCCGCCGACAACAAGCACGCGCAGCGGCCCCGTGCGGCTCGCATAGCGCGCCTTCGGCTCTTGCGCGTGGCATAACTCGTCGCGTAGCGGATTGCCGGTCCATTCTGCGTCGGGCAGCGTATCGGGGAAGGCGACCAGCACGCGCCGCGCGAGCTTGGCGAGCACTTTATTCGCGAGTCCCGCGACGGAGTTCTGCTCGTGCAGGACGAGCGGACGTCCCGTCAGCGCCGTCATGATGCCGGCCGGAAACGTGATGTAGCCGCCCATGCCGAGCACGACATCGGGCTGCACGCGCCTAAGCACGCGAAAACTTTCCAAGCAGGCGCGTAACAGATTGAGCGGCAGCATCAGCTTGGTCTTAAGCCCTTTGCCGCGCAGTCCGCCGAAGCGCACGTATTCGATGGGCACGCCATGCTTAGGCACGAGCGACGCCTCCATGCCGGACGGATTGCCGAGCCAGACGACGCGCCAGCCCCACGCGCGCATACGATGCGCGACCGCGAGCCCCGGGAACACATGGCCTCCGGTGCCACCGGCCATGACCATCAGCGTGTGTTGCGGCGTGGTGCTCATACCTTGCCTCCACGCATCAGCACCCTGTTCTCGTAGTCCACCCGCATCAGCACTGCGAGCGCGACGCAATTGAGCACGATCCCCGAGCCGCCGTAGCTGACGAGGGGCAACGTGAGCCCCTTCGTCGGCAGCAAACCGAGATTCACGCCCATGTTGATGAACGTCTGAGCGCCGAACCAAATGCCGACGCCCTTGGCCATCAGCCCCGCGAACGTGCGGTCCAGCGCGAGCGCCTGCCGGCCGATCTCGAACGCACGGCGCACGATCCAGTAAAAGAGCAGGATGACGACGAGCACGCCAACGAAGCCGAACTCTTCGCCGATGACAGCGAGGATGAAGTCCGTGTGTGCCTCGGGCAGATAGTTGAGCTTTTCGACGCTGCCGCCGAGCCCAACGCCGAACCACTCGCCGCGGCCGAACGCAATCAGCGAGTGCGTCAATTGATAAGCCTTGCCTTGTGCGTAACGGTCGTCCCATGGGTCGAGGTAGGCGAAGATCCGCTCGCGCCGCCAGGGCGAGGCCCACACGAGGATCGCGAAGGTGCCGATGGCGGTGGCGACCAGGCCGCCGAACAGCTTGCCGTTCACGCCGCCAAGGAACAGGACGCCCATCGCGATCGCCGCGACGACCATGAACGCCCCCATGTCGGGTTCGAGCAGCAGCAGCGCGCCGACGACGCCGACGGCGAAGCCCATCGGCAAAAAGCCCTTGCCGAAGCTATGCATGTGCTCCTGCTTGCGCACGGTGTAGTTCGCCGCGTAGATCGTGACGGCGAGCTTCATGATTTCCGACGGCTGCATGTTCATGAGGCCGAGCGGAATCCAACGTCGCGCCCCGTTCACGCCCTTGCCGATGTGGGGGATCAGCACGAACACGAGCGCCAGGAGCGCGAGCAGGAAAAGCTTCGGTGCGTACTTGTCCCACACCGAGATCGGAATCTTGAACGCGACGATGGCGACGGTCGAGGCGACGACGATTGAAATCACATGGCGCAGCAAGAACGCATACGTGTGATAAGACGCGTACTTCGGCGAGTCGGGCATCGCGATCGACGCCGAGTAGACCATCACGACGCCGAGCCCAAGCAGTGCAATGGTGACCCACAGCAGCGCATGATCGTAATCGAGCATGCGCGAGCGCATCGGGCGCATTCCGCTCACGGCGCTCGCGAGACCGCTCATGCCCGACGCCATGGCGCTGCCGGCATGACCGGCCTTAGCAGGCTTGCCGCTCGCCGCCGCATCGCGTTGCATGAGGCGCGAGCCGAATCGGTCGGTCCAGCTCATAGCATCGTCCCCCGCTCCGCTGCGATCTCCTCGACCGTGCTGCGGAATACGGCCGCGCGATGCGCATAGTTATCGAACATGTCGAAGCTCGCGCATGCTGGCGAGAGCAACACCGCATCGCCGGGTTGCGCAAGCATCGAGGCAGCATGCGTCGCCGCCTCGAGCGTCGAATGATCGGCCAATGCGACGCCCGTATCGGCCAACGCCTCGCGAATGCGCGGCGCGTCGCGGCCAATCAGCATCACGGCGCGGCACCAGTGCGCTGCGGGCCGGGCGAGCGGCTCGAAGTCTTGACCCTTGCCGTCGCCGCCGGCGATCAGCACGACGCGCTGCGCGAGCCCGTCGAGTGCCGCGACAGTCGCGCCGACGTTCGTGCCCTTACTGTCGTCAACATAATCGATGCCGTCGATCGATGCGATCAGTTCGACGCGATGCGGCTCGCCGCGATATTCGCGTAGCGCGTGCAACAGCGGCGCGGCCGGCAGGCCAATGGCTCGCGCCAACGCAAACGCCGCCAGCGCGTTCGCCGCGTTGTGCAGACCGCGAATACGCAGCGCGTCGGCGGGCATCAACCGCGTCAGGGCGAGCTCGACGGGGGCCGCTACTTCGTGGCGACGGCGGCGCGGGCTCGCCGTTTCATCCGAGGGCTCGCGCTCGCGCGCCAGCGCGAGCCATGCGATGCCGTTCTCCCGCATGAGCCCGTAATCGCCCAAGCGCGTCGGCTCGTTCAAGCCGAACGTGATGACGGACGCTTGCCCAACCCCTGCCGCGTCCGCGCGCGGCGCGAGCGCCATCGTACGGGCATCGTCGCGATTGAGCACGCGCACGGTGCCCGGCCCGAAGATGCGCCCCTTCGCAGCCGCATAGGCATCGAGCCCGCCATGCCAATCGAGGTGATCCTGGGTGATGTTGAGCACGGCCGCCGCATCGGGGGCAAACGTGCGCGCGGTCTCGAGTTGGAAGCTGGACAGTTCGAGCACCCAGATCTCGGGCAGCGTCGCGCTGTCGATCGCGTCCATCAGACGATCGAGCATCGAGGGGCTGATGTTGCCGGCGACAGCTACCGTCTTGCCGGCGCGCTCGCACAGTTGCCCCGTCATGCTCGTGGTCGTCGTCTTGCCGTTCGTGCCGGTGATCGCGACAACCTTAGGCTGGTAACCGCTCTCGCCGAGGTGCTCGAGCGCCTGCGCGAAGAGTTCGAGTTCGCCCCAAACGGGAATGCCGCGTTCCTGCGCGCTTGCGATGAGCGGCGCGAGGTCCTGCGCGAGTGGCGATAGGCCCGGGCTCAGCACGACGAGTTCGATGCCGCCATCGAGCAACGCGGGCGAGAGAGGGCCGCCGATAAACTCGGCCTCGATGCCATGCGTCTGGAGCCCGACCAAGTTCGGCGGCGCCTCGCGGGTATCGGCGACGCGCAAGCGGCACCCCTGGCGCGAGCACCAGCGCGCCATCGCGAGGCCCGATTCACCGAGCCCCAGCACGAGCACCATCGGCCTTTGCCGATCTCCAAACGTCTCGCCGAACATCGCTTGCTTTCCTTTTCCTTTGCTTTGTTGCGCTTGTTGCGTTTATCGCGCGCGTTAGCGCAGCTTCAACGTGGACAATCCAAACAGGCAGAGCATCAACGTGATGATCCAAAAGCGGACGACGACTTGCGTCTCTTTCCAGCCCGAAAGCTCGAAATGATGATGCAACGGCGCCATCTTGAAGATGCGCCGCCCTTCGCCATACCGCCGTTTGGTGTACTTGAACCAAACCACTTGGAGCATGACCGACAGCGTCTCCGCCACGAAAATGCCGCCCATGATGAACAGCACGATCTCTTGCCGGACGATGACGGCGATCGTACCGAGCGCGCCGCCGAGCGCGAGCGCGCCGACGTCGCCCATGAACACCTGCGCGGGGTGCGTGTTGTACCAGAGGAACGCGAGCCCCGCCCCACCCATCGCCGAGCAAAAGATCAGCAGTTCGCCCGCGCCCGCGATGTGCGGGAACAGCAAATACTTGGAGTAGACCGAGCTGCCCATCACGTAGGCGAACACGCCGAGCGAAGCGCCGACGAGCACGACGGGCATGATCACGAGCCCGTCGAGGCCGTCCGTCAGATTGACGGCATTGCTCGCACCAACGATGACGAAGTAGGTCAACGCAATGAAGCCCCAGACACCGAGCGGGTAACTCATCGACTTCAAGAATGGCAGCAGCAAATCGGCCCGGGCGGGTAACCCCATCGACAGACCGCTTCGCACCCACGCCATGAACAAGTCGAACACGCGGACGTTGCTTGCCTCCGAGACACTGAAGGCGAGATACACGGCCGCGAACAGGCCAATGACCGACTGCCAGAAATACTTCTCGCGCGACGACATGCCGCGCGGATCCTTATAGACGACCTTACGGTAGTCGTCGACCCAGCCGATCACGCCGAAGCCGAACGTCACGAGCATCACGATCCAAATGAAGCGGTTCGCCAAATCGGCCCACAGCAGCGTGGAGACGGCGATCCCGAGCAAAATCAGCACGCCGCCCATCGTCGGCGTGCCCGATTTGACGAGGTGCGTCTTCGGTCCGTCGGTGCGCACCGCTTGGCCGACCTTCATTTGAGTCAGCTTGCGAATCACCCACGGCCCGCACACGAGCCCAATCACAAGCGCGGTGATGGTGGCCATCACCGCGCGAAACGTCAGATAGCTGAATACACGCAAAAAGCTTGCGTCGTTCTGCAGCCATTGCGCCAGCACCAGCAGCATGCTCGTCCTTCTCTTTCAATGCGTGCCGGGCGCGGCGCCCGGCACGTGGGGTGATTGTTGAGCGGTCAGCGCCTCGACGACGCGCTCCATCCGCATGAAACGCGAGCCTTTCACGAGCAGCGTCGTGCTCGATCCCAGTCCCGCTTGCAGCAAGGACTCGACGAGTGAAGCGACGTCGTCGAAATGACGGGCAACGCCGCCACCGGCGCCGACGCGCGCCGCCGGCCGAGCCTGATCGAACGCCGCGCACGAATCGCGCGTAGCGTCGCCGAGCGCGAACAGCACGTCGATGCCGCGCTCGCGCGCATACGCCCCGACTTCGCGATGAAACTCGGGACCGTTCTCGCCGACCTCGCCCATGTCGCCCATTACGAGCACGCGCGGTGCGCCGCGTCCCGCCAGCACATCGATCGCCGCGCGCATCGAATCGGGGTTCGCGTTGTACGTATCGTCGATGACGGTTGCCCCGGCCAGTGCGCTCGCGATCGCACGCTTCACCTGCAGCCGGCCCTTCACGGGAGAAAACGCTTCGAGCCCTCGCACGATGTCGGCAACCGGCACGTTTGCGGCGATGGCAGCGGCAGTTGCCGCCAATGCGTTGCGCGCGTTGTGCTCGCCGAGCACTGGCAACGTCGCCTCGAACTCGCCCGCCGGCGTGCGGACACGCAAACGGTTGCCTTGCAGCGTACCCACGACAGCCGCAGCCACCGCCGCGCCAGAGTGCGACGGGTCTTCGAGCGCGAAATCGACGATCGGGTTCCCCGTCGCGGCCACGCGCCAGATCGCAGCGTAAGCGTCGTCGGCCGGAAACACGGCGATACCGTCGGCAGGCAACGCATGGATCACGCTTGCATGCTCGAGTGCCACGGCCTCGACCGTCGCCATGAATTCTTGATGCTCGCGCTGCGCATTGTTTACGAGCGCGATCGTCGGCAGAACGATCTTCGCGAGCAGGTCGGTCTCGCCAGGATGGTTCATGCCCACTTCGATAACGGCGAGCCGGTGCACGGCATTCAAGCGCAGCAATGTAAGCGGCAGCCCCACGTCGTTATTGAAGTTGCCTGCCGTGGCGAGCCGCACCGATTCGCCTACCGCTTGCGCGAAGATCGACGCGATCATCTCCTTGACGGTCGTCTTGCCGTTGCTGCCCGTCACCGCGACGAGCGGGATCGCGAACCGGCGGCGCCAGCCTTGTGCAAGCGCGCCGAGCGCAATGCGCGTATCGGGTACGACGAGCGCTGGAACCTGCCAATCGGCGGGCAAACGCGAAGCGAGCACGGCGCTCACGCCGCGCGCGCTAACGTCGGACAGAAAGTCGTGCGCGTCGAATCGATCGCCCTTGAGCGCAACAAAAAGCTCGCCGGGGCCTGTCGTGCGGCTATCGGTGCCGATCCGCTCGAACACGGCAGCGCCGTCGCCGTGCACCGTGGCGCCCGGGATAAGTTGCGCGGCATCGAGCAGCGAAAGCATCGTCATTGCTCGCCTCCGCGCGAATGCGTCGCGCGCGCGGCCAGCGCGAGGCGAGCGTGATCCTGATCGGAAAACTCGCGCTTCTTACCCATGATTTCCTGCGTCGCTTCGTGCCCCTTGCCAGCCAGCACGACAACGTCTTCGCGCGCCGCGTCGCGCACTGCGTGCAAGATCGCGTTCGCGCGATCCTCGATGCGGCGCACCGTATCCGAATGCGTCATGCCGGCGGCGATCTGATCGATGATCGAGGTCGGGTCTTCGCTGCGCGGGTTGTCGCTCGTGATGACGATCGCATCCGCCAGCCGCTGCGCAATGGCGCCCATCAGCGGGCGCTTGGTCGCATCGCGATCGCCGCCGCAGCCGAACATGCAAACGAGCTTGCCGCCGCGCGCTTGCGCCATCGGCCGTAGGGCGTCGAGCGTCTTTTCGAGCGCATCGGGCGTGTGAGCGTAATCGACGACGACGAGCGGTTCATCGTTTCCGATCCGCCCGCCGAGCCGCTGCATGCGGCCGTTCACGGGCTCGAGTTTCGCGAGTTGGGCAAGCGCGTCGGTGAGCGGGACGTCGGCAGCCAACAGTGCGCCGAGCACGCCGAGCAGATTGCTGACGTTGAATTGCCCGAGGGTGCCGACTTCGACATCGGCCGAGCCCCAATCCGACGACAAGTGAAATGCCGTACCGGTCGCCGTGGCTCGCACGTTCGTCGCTACGAGCGCCGCATGCGCGCTCGGCGCATCGCTCGCCGCGCCGATGCCGTAGGCGATCGTCGGCAGGCGCGGCTGCGTGCGAGCGATGAGCCGGCGGCCGGCCGCGTCGTCGCGATTGATGACGGCGGCTTTCAGCGTGGGCCAATCGAACAGCTTCGCTTTCGCGGCCTCGTAGGCCTCGAACGTATGGTGATAGTCGAGGTGATCTTGCGTGAGATTGGTGAATACGGCGATATCGAACGCCGTGCCGTTCACGCGCCCCTGATGCAGCGCGTGCGACGACACCTCCATTGCGACCGCGCGTGCGCCGGCCGCCGCAAGCTGCGCGAGCGAGCGCTGCGTCTGCGGCGCATCGGGCGTCGTGAAGCCGGTGTACACGAGATGACCGGACATTCCCGTTCCGAGCGTGCCGATGACGGCGCACGGTTCGCCGAGCGCCGTCAGCGCCGCGGCGAGCCACTGCGAACAGGAAGTCTTGCCGTTCGTCCCTGTCACGCCGATCGTGCGCATCGACTCGCTCGGCGCGCCGTACCAGCGGCTAGCGATTTCGCCGGCCAGCCGATCGAGCTGCGGCACCGGGCGCGCGCGCGCAGGATCGACGCTGCCCGAGAAACCCTCGGGTTGGTACAGCACCGCGGCGGCACCGTGCTCGAACGCGCCGGCGATATGGGGACGGCTATCCGCGCCGTCGACGGCGTAGGCGAAAAAGACATCGCCGCTCGCGAGCGTGCGCGTATCGGCATGCAACTGTGCACTGGCCGCCGCATGGGCGCGCAGCCAATCGAGCGCATCGGCAACTTCCCGGTGCATGACATCCTCGTTGTGGGGAGCGCTCATCGAACGACTCCCGGGTGAGCGTGTGCCGCGGCTAATACCGCCATGCTTCGCGCCGGCGCGAGCGCAGCGGCCTTGTCGAAGGCAGCGCCCGCCGCCTTCGCCGGATCCTCGGACACGACGAGCTGCTTTATCGGCATATCGGGCGGCACATTTAGCGTGCGCAGCGTATCGCCCACGATGGCGGAAAACACCGGGCCCGACACGTAACCACCGAAGTGGCTGCCGACGGTCGGCTGGTCGATCGAGACGGCGACGACAATGCGCGGATTCGGCATCGGCGCCATGCCGACGAACGACGCGCGGTATTTCGAACGCTCATAGCCGCGGCCCGAGTGCACGTACGCCGTGCCGCTCTTGCCGCCGACGCGATAGCCGGGCACGGCGGCTTCCGGCGATGTGCCGTCCTTGGTAACGACCGATTCGAGCATCGTGCGCACTTCGCGCGCCGTCGTCGGCGAGAAGATTTGCGGCCCCGTCGCCGGCTGATCCGCGTTCGTCTTGAAAAGCGACACGGGCATGATCTCGCCGTCGTGCGCGATCGCGGTATAAGCACGCGCGAGCTGGAACAGCGACACCGACAAGCCATAGCCGTACGACATCGTCGCCTGCTCGATACGGCGCCAGCTTTTCCAAGGCCGCAGGCGGCCGGCGGCCGCGCCCGGGAAACCCACCTTCGGCGCCATCCCGAGCCCGATGCTCGTATACATATTCCACATCTCTTCGGGCCTGAGCTGCATCGCGATCT
>CAYRLJ010000032.1:0-35681 GCA_964425025.1 uncultured Burkholderia sp.
CGCCGCAAATCGGCATCAACGCGGGCACGAGCATGAGCCCCGCGCCATGGACGGTGGCGGTCGCGGCCGACCACAATGCGAGCCCGAGCGCGCCGGCCGTCATGCCGACACGCACGCGATGGCGGTGACCGTACAGCAAGTGATAGGCGGCCCAGCCGAGCAGGACGATGCCCGCGACGATTCTCAACGACCCCGCATGCAGCGCGAGCCCGAGCATGAGCGCCGACGAGGTCATGGCGAAGACGGACACGGCATGCCCGAGCGCGAGCGGGGGCAATGCCGCGGCCAGCGCCGAGCGGCTGTGGCGCTGCAATCCGAGCGCGGTGGCGAACAGCCAGCCCATCGCCGGATTGACGCCGTGGAAGACGCCGCTGCCGACGACGGCGAGCCAACCTGCCGCGGCGCCCGCATAAAAGCCAACGCTCATCGCACCCTCATCGCAACATCTTCGTCGCCACGGCGCCGTTCTCGTTGGCCGCACACGGTCGGCGCGCTCACGGATAGCAATAGGAATCGGACGACGCATCGCCGCCTTGAAGGCGGATCTGATGCGGCCGATGCGTCTCCGGCCATTCGAGATAGAACTCGCGGTCGAACGACAGGCCGCTACCGTCGGGCGCGTCGAGTTTGACCATCCAGCCATCGAGGCCGTCGGGGTAGAACTGTTCGTCGATCGCGCCGTAAAGCGAGTTCGTGAAATAGACGCGGCTGCCGTCGCGGCTCACTTCGACCATCTGAGGCCCGCCGTTCAGCGGACGATCCCCGCTGTTCGGATGCGACGCGCGTCCAGCGATGCCGCCAATCCGCACGGAGCCGACGAGTTCGGGATCGTGCGGATCGGATACGTCGTAGCGGCGCATTTCTCCCGTGCCCCAGCAAGCGACGTAAAGGAAGCGATCGTCGAGCGACAGGGCGATGTCGGTCACGAGCGGCGGAACGGCGTTGAAGCGTTTGAGCATCGGCGGCAGGAGAGCGGAATCGGCGGGCTCGGCCGGGATTTCGATGACCTTGCGCGCGGCCCAACGATCGCCGTCGCGATACCAGGTCCAGATCGATGCGGACAGATCTTTCAGACTGATGACCGAATTGACGAAGCCGTGCGCCTTGGTGGGGTCGTGCGCGGGGCGCAGCTCGAACACGAGCTGGTTCTCTTCGCCGAAATCGATCGTCTGTTTGTGCTTGCGCGTGTTCAAGTCCCAGAAGTGCAGCCGATGGCCGTACGCGCCGCCGAGCAAAATTTCCGGGACGAGGCCGTTCTCGAACGTGGCCGGCAGCCCCCACTCGCTCGAGACGAGCGTGTCGAAGCCGAGATGCCACCAGGCGTCGTAGGCGAGTTGCTGCGGGCCGCGGTCGATCTCCCACTGGCCGCGAATGTCGAACGTGTCGTGATCCATGACGAAGATGCCGCCTGGCGCGTCGCCCTGGGGATTGGCCAGCGAGACGACGAAGATGCCTTGCGGACCGCAATGGACGGTGTGCGGACGCGTATAGCCCGCCTTGCTCGCGACTTCGTCGGGTTCGAGCACGCGAACGATGCGCGGACGGCGTGGATCGGGTTTCGTGTCGAGCACGTGGATGCGCGAGCTGCGCAGGCCCGGCACGATCAGATAACGGCGTTCCGAATGCGCATGCGGCGCATTCGGACAAAGGTGCGAACTACAGGCGTTCCAGCCGAAGTGATGTAACTCATCGCCCGTATTGGGCATAGCGACGCGTTCAACGATTTTGCCGTAATCGGGCGAGCTGGGATCGAGTTCGACGACCGCGATTTCATCGGGAGCGCGCCGCGTCGGATCGAAGCTGGCGACATAGGCCAGCGTCTCCCTCGGCGCCTGGGCGGCAAGGCGTGCGGAGGGGTAAAACGTCGGGTCGGGTGTCCAGGACGACATGAGCCTCTTCCTCTGCTTATGAGAGCGACGCGCCTATCGTAAGAGCCGAACGAATGAAAAAGCAAGAAACGAAATTGAATAAGAATAAAAAGCCAAATAGGGGAATTTTTTTATTTATCTTGGCTCTGTGAGTTGAGGCGATCGTCATTCGGGATCGGTATGTAAACGACGATTGAGCTTGTTCGTATTTTGAATAACGCAAAAACGCCGGAGGGCTGCGGCGGGGCCGCCGCAGCGCGAAAAGAACAGCCTTTAAACCGTGGCGGCCATGCCGCGCGCGCGGGTGTGGCGCAGATGAAGACCCAATGAGAGCAGCGCCGCCGCGGCGGCCGCGATCGCCGACACGAGAAACACCGAGGGATAGCCGAACGCGCCGGCCACGTAGCCGGCGAGCGGCCCCATGATGCCGAGCGAGAGGTCGAAGAAGACCGAGTAGGCGGCCAGCGCCGCACCGCGGCTTGCCGGCGGCACGAGCTCGACCGCTTCGACGCCGAGCGACGGAAACACGAGCGCGAAGCCGAAGCCCGTCATGGCTGCGCCAACGAGCGCGACGTGCGGTGCTTGCGCGAGCCATAGCGTGAAGAGTCCCGCGCATTCGAACGACAGCGAAACGAGCGCGACGCGAAAACCGCCATAGGTGCGAATGGCGTTCGAAAACAGCAGGCGGGAGAGGACGAAGAACGTGCCGAACAGGGTCAGCGCGAGCGCCGCGTGCGGCCACCCGCGCGCCGTGTAATAGAGCGCGATGAACGTCGCGATCGAGCCGAAGCCGGCCGCGCCCAATGCGAGCCCGACGCCGTGCGGCAGCACGCGCATGAAAACGCTCCGGTACCCCATGCGCTCGCCGTGAACGAGCGGGACCGCCGCTAGCCGGCGCGCGAGCGCGTAACCGATTGCGGCGAGCGCGAGCGTCGCCGCGCCTAGCGCCCAGGGGCCGAGTGCGTGGTCCAGCGTCGCGCCGATGGGCGCACCCATCGCCAAGGCACCGTAGGTGGCGATGCCGTTCCACGAGATCACGCGCGCATTGTGAACCGCGCCCACGCGGCCGATGCCCCACAGAATCGCCCCGGTGCCGACGCAGCTTTCACCGAAGCCGAGCGCGAACCGGCTGGCGACGAGCACGGCGAGACTCACGCCGGGCCAGGCGCGGCATGCCACCGCCAACGCAAGGAGCACTCCGCTTGCCCCGCAGGCCACGAGGCCGATCGTGACCGCGCGCTTGGGGCCCAGCGTGTCCGAAAAACGTCCCGCCTGCGCGCGCGAAAAAAGCGTCGCCGCGTACTGGACGCTGACCGCCGCGCCGGCCAGCACCGAGCCGAGCCCCAATTGGCTCTGCACGAAGCCGGGCAGCACGGGCAACGGCAAGCCGATGACCAGGTAGCAAACGAACGTGAAGAAGACGATGGGGACGATTTGCGCCGTGGCGGCGCGATCGGACAAAACGGGCGAGGCGGCAGACATAGGCAGACCGGATGACGATGCGGCGGTAATGGTAGGGGAAAACCAGACTTGAAGCCAGGCAGAATGTATGGATTGACGCGATATTGTGACATGGAACCGGTTTCGGTGCACTGCAGCATGGGGGAAGTCGGAACTCAAGCTACCTCGAAAGCCCGCCGACATATCGGTTCAAGAATATGAGCGGCATGCGACGTCACCTATGGGTTGAGCGTATGGGTGGTGATAATTTTCGATCAACCGACAAATACATCATGCCTTCCGGTTTTCAGCTTTCCACGACCATGAGCCAATCGATCCGTTTCTATCATCGCAATGCCATCCGCGAAGTGAGCGACGTGCCCGTCACGCGCACGGTTTTGCAATACCTGCGCGAAGACGTGCGCTGCACCGGCACCAAGGAAGGCTGTGCCGAAGGTGACTGCGGCGCATGTACCGTCGTCGTCGCCGAACCCGACGGCCGGGGCAGCCTGCGGTTTTCCGCTGTGAACGCCTGCATCCAATTCTTGCCTACGCTCGACGGCAAGGCGTTGTTCACGATCGAAGACTTGCGGCAGCCGGACGGCTCGCTGCACCCGGTCCAGCAGGCGATGGTCGACTGTCATGGCTCGCAGTGCGGGTTTTGCACGCCGGGCTTCATCATGTCGATGTGGGCGCTTTATCGCAAACACGGCGGCGAAGGGGCCGCGCCCAGCGAAGCGCCGGGTTGCGCTGGCGCAGCAGGCGGCGGATGCGGCAACGCCTGCGCGCCGTCGCGACAGGAAATTGCCGATGCGTTGACGGGCAACCTGTGCCGCTGCACAGGCTATCGTCCGATCATCGAAGCCGGCGAGAAGATGTTCGAACTGCCGGCCCCGAAGGCGCCGATCGACATCGCTGCGCTGACTCGCACGCTCGCCACGCTCCAGCGCGACGAGACGTTCCACTACGAACACGGCGGTGACGCGTTCGACGCACCGCGCACGGTCGAGGCGCTGGCGGCGCTCAAAGCCGACAAGCCGGGCGCGCGTCTGCTTGCCGGCAGCACGGACGTCGGCCTGTGGGTCACCAAGCAAATGCGAGCATTGGGCGATATCGTCTACATCGGCCGCGTGGCCGAGCTCCAACGCATCGAGACCTCGGCCGATTGGATCGAGATCGGCGCCGGCGTATCGGTCGAGCGCGCCTACTCCGAACTTGCCCGCCACTATCCCGAATTGACCGAGATGTGGAAGCGCTTTGCGTCGCTGCCGATCCGAAACGCGGGCACGCTGGGCGGCAACATCGCGAACGGCTCGCCGATCGGCGATTCGATGCCGGGTCTGATCGCCCTGGGGGCGCGTGTGCTGCTGCGCGGAGGTGGAGTCGAGCGCGAGTTGGCGCTCGAGGATCTTTACCTCGCCTATCAAAAGAAGGACATGGCCGAGCACGAATTCGTGGCGGGACTGAAGGTGCCCACGCGTACCGGCGCTCGCAAGGCGCTGCGCTTCAAGACCTACAAGCTGTCCAAGCGCTTCGACTCCGACATCTCGGCCGTATGTGCCGCTTTCTCGTATATCGCGGACGGCGACGCGATCCGCTCGCCGCGCATCGCATTCGGCGGCATGGCGGCCACGCCGAGGCGCGCGTCGCATGCCGAAGGCGTGCTGGCCGATGCGGCCTGGCACGAGGCGACGGCACAAGCGGCGATGCAGGCGCTCGCGAAGGACTATGCTCCTTTGAGCGACATGCGGGCGACGAGCGACTACCGCCTGCAGACCGCGCAGAATTTGCTCTACCGCTTCTGGCTCGAGACGCGTCCGAACGATCCGCTGCCGCCCGAAGCGCTGAACGTGCGGCTCGTCGAACTCGATACGCCGGTTTGAGGTTCAAGGCCGCCAGCAGAGAACCGCATACGAGAGCCCAGAAAAGCTAGTCAGAGAGACAAAAGATGAACCAGCAAGCCGAACCGTTTTTGACCGAGCTCGTCCGTGACGAACGCGAGCGCGCCGCGTATCGCCAAGTGCACGTGTCGCGTCCCCACGAATCCGCGCATCTGCACGTAAGCGGCCGCGCCACCTACACGGACGACATTCCGACGGTCGAAGGCACGCTGCACGCGGCGCTCGGGATGTCGCCGAAGGCGCACGCAAAGATCGTAGCGATGGACCTCGCTGCCGTCCGCGCCACGCCCGGCGTGGTTGCGGTTTTCACGGCCGACGATATTCCCGGCCATAACGAGTGCGGGCCGATCATTCATGACGATCCGATTCTGGCCGAAGGAATCGTGCAGTACGCCGGGCAGCCGATGTTCATCGTCGTCGCGACGTCGCACGACATCGCACGCCTGGCCGCCCGTCGCGCGAAGATCGAATTCGAGGAGCTGCCGGCCGTGCTGACGGCGCAAGCGGCGCGCGCCGCCAACCAGTCCGTGCTCCCGCCGATGAAACTCGTGCGCGGCGAGCCGGCCGCCCAGATGTCGCGCGCGTCGTACCGCGACGCCGGCGAAATGTTGCTCGGCGGCCAAGAGCAGTTCTACCTCGAGGGCCAGATCTCCTACGCGGTGCCTAAAGACGACGATGGCATGCACATTTGGTGCTCGACGCAGCACCCGTCCGAAATGCAACACCTCGTCGCCCACGCGCTCGGCGTCCACTCGCACAATGTGCTGATCGAATGCCGCCGGATGGGTGGCGGCTTCGGCGGCAAGGAATCGCAGTCGGCTCTGTTCGCCTGCTGCGCAGCGATCGCGGCTTGGAAGCTGCTGTGCCCGGTCAAGCTGCGTCCGGACCGCGACGACGACATGATGATCACGGGGAAGCGCCACGATTTTCACTTCAAGTACGAGGTTGGCTACGGTGACGACGGCGTGATCGACGGGGTCGCCGTCGACATGACCTCCCGCTGCGGCTTCTCGGCCGATCTGTCCGGCCCCGTGATGACGCGCGCGGTGTGTCACTTCGACAATGCCTACTGGTTGCCCAATATCGACATCGCCGGTTTCTGCGGCAAGACGAACACACAGTCGAACACGGCATTCCGCGGCTTCGGCGGCCCGCAAGGCGCGTTCGCGATCGAGTACATCATGGACAACGTCGCACGGTCCCTGAAACTCGATCCGCTCGAAGTGCGCCGGCGCAACTTCTACGGCAAGACCGAGCGCAACGTGACGCCGTACGGGCAGACGATCGAGGACAACGTCATTCACGAGCTCGTCGAAGAACTCGTGACGACGAGCGACTATCATCGACGCCGCGACGCAGTGCGCGCGTTCAATGCAACCAGTCCGATTCTGAAGAAGGGCATCGCGATCACGCCCGTGAAGTTCGGCATCGCGTTCAACGTCGCCCACTTCAACCAAGCCGGCTCGCTCGTGCACATCTACACGGACGGCTCGGTGCTCGTCAATCACGGCGGCACCGAAATGGGCCAGGGCCTGAACACGAAGGTCGCGCAAGTCGTCGCGCACGAACTTGGCATCGGCTTCGCACGTGTGCGGGTGACGGCAACCGATACGAGCAAGGTGGCCAACACCTCGGCAACGGCCGCTTCGACGGGTTCCGACTTGAACGGCAAGGCCGCGCAAGACGCCGCGCGTCAGTTGCGCGAGCGGCTGGCCACGTTTGCGGCTGACCGCTTCGGCGAAGGGAAGGTGAAACCGAGCGACATTGTGTTCGAAAACGACACGATCTACGTCGGTGAAACCGCCCTCACGTTCGAGGAGGTCATTGCCAAGGCTTATGTCGCACGCGTGCAGCTGTGGTCCGACGGCTTCTATGCGACACCGAAGATTTACTGGGATCAGACAAAGCTGCAGGGCCGCCCGTTCTACTACTACTCTTACGGCGCGGCCGTTTCGGAAGTGGTGATCGATACGCTTACGGGCGAGATGCGCGTGGTCCGTGCCGACGCGCTCCACGATGTCGGCGCCTCGCTCAATCCTGCGCTCGACGTGGGGCAGGTCGAAGGCGGCTTCATCCAAGGGATGGGCTGGCTCACGACGGAAGAACTTTGGTGGAACGCGGGCGGCAAGCTCATGACGCACGCGCCCTCGACCTACAAGATCCCGACCGTCAACGACTGCCCGCCCGATCTGCGCGTGCGTCTGTTCAAGAACCGCAATGCGGAGGACAGCATCCACCGCTCGAAAGCGGTCGGCGAGCCGCCGCTGCTGTTGCCGTTCTCGGTCTTCTTCGCGATTCGTGACGCGATTGCCGCCGTCGGTGATTACGAGATCAATCCGCCGCTGAACGCACCGGCCACGGCCGAGGAAATCTTGAAGTCGGTGTCGGCTGTGCGCGCTGCCCGGGCCAATAGCCAGCCGCGCGAGCTTTCCGAGGCGAGCGCATCATGACCCGATGCTCGTTCGCGCTCGCGCCCGTCCCTAGCGGCCCGCCGTTGCATGTCGTGCTGTTCGGCGCGGGGCACGTCGGCCATGCTCTGGTGACGCTGTTCGGCATGCTGCCGTGCGTCGTAGAGTGGGTCGACGCACGCGACGAGTGTTTTCCCGACGAGGTCCCGGCCAACGTGCAGATCGAAGCGACCGATACGCCCGAGGCCGTGATCGACGCCGCCCCGGCGGGGGCGTGCTTCCTCGTCATGACTCACAATCACGCGCTCGACTTCTCGTTGGCCGCGCACATCATGCGGCGAGAGGACTTCGCCTACTTCGGCATGATCGGCTCGAAAACCAAACGCGTGAAGTTTGAGCGCCGCTTGATCCAGCGCGGCGTCGAACCCGAGCGGCTGCAGGAGATGGTCTGCCCGATCGGCGTGCCGGGCATCGTCGACAAGGCGCCGTCCTCGATTGCGGTGGCCGTGTGCGCTCAGTTGATGCAAGTCCGATCGCACGTGACGAGCGCGGCGGCATCCGCTCCCGGTCCTGTATCGGCCTTCGTGCCGGCGTACTCCTAGCGCGCGAGGGCGGCTTTGCCGGTAGGCTGGCCGCGATGGCGGGCGGCCGGGGCAGTAGCCTCAGCGGGTTGATTCGGACTCCTTCTTTCGGTGCGCCGGCGTTCTCGTGGGCGCTCGCCCGTTTGCCGTTCCTTGGCCGTCGCCCTAGCTGCTGACGGCGGCGCGCCGATGCTGCGCCGAACCGTCCCCCAGAGCAGCGATCCGAACCGCTTTTCCGGCACCGTTCGCCTGTGCCGCGCAGCGGCTTGGCAGCAATTTCCGCCGGCATCCCTTATGCTGCACGGCGATGCGCTGCTCAGCCGGCGTCGCTGATGCCCGGCCGAGCGCCGGGCGCGTTTGCCTGCCCGTGCTGCGCGAGTGCGCCCCTGCCCGCAGGCGTCAACCCACCAAGGAACCTGCCATGAGCCGTTTGTTCGAGCCGATGACGATCGGCAAACTTGCCTTGTCCAACCGCATTGTCATCGCCCCGATGTGCCAGTATTCGGCCGAAGGCGGCTCAGCCACGGATTGGCACATGATCCACCTGGGCCAACTCGCGCTGTCGGGCGCGGGCATGCTGATCCTGGAGGCGACGGCCGTCTCGCCCGAGGGCCGCATTTCGCCCGGCGACCTGGGGCTCTATTCGGATGAAAACGAAACGGCGCTCGCTCATGTCCTCAAAGCCGTGCGCACCTATTCGCCGATCGCCGTCGCGGTGCAGCTCGGGCATGCGGGCCGCAAAGGCTCGAGCCGCGCGCCGTGGGACGGCGGCTCGCAAATTCGCTCGGACGAGCCCCTCGGCTGGAAGACGGTCGCGCCTTCGGCCGTGCCGCATGCGAAAGACGAGGAGGCGCCCGTCATGCTTGACCGGGCCGGCCTCGACAAGGTGCGCGGCGACTTCGTGGCTGCCGCCAAGCGGGCGGCGCGCCTCGGCATCGACGGCATCGAAATTCACGCGGCCCACGGCTACTTGCTGCACCAATTTCTTTCGCCGATCGCTAATCACCGCGACGACGAGTACGGCGGCAGCTTGGAGAACCGCATGCGTTTCCCGATCGAGGTGTTCGAATCCGTCCGCGCCGCGTTTCCGGCCGACCGCCCCGTCTGGGCCCGCATCTCCGCGACCGATTGGGTGCCGGGCGGGTGGGACGTCGAAGGCACGGTTGCGCTTTCGAAGGCATTGAAAGCGCGCGGTTGCGACGCGATCCATGTCACGACGGGGGGCGTCTCGCCCGAACAGGCCATCAAGCTCGGTCCGGGTTACCAAGTGCCGTATGCCCAGCGTGTGAAGGCCGAGGTGGGCTTGCCGACGATCGCGGTGGGCCTCATCACGGAGCCTGAACAAGCCGAAGCGATCATCGCGAACGGCGAGGCCGATGCCGTCTCGCTCGCTCGCGCGATGCTCTACGATCCGCGCTGGCCGTGGCACGCGGCGGCAAAGCTCGGCGCACAAGTGCATGCGCCGAAGCAATATGCGCGCTCGCAGCCGCGCGAGTACAAGGATCTGTTTCTCGGGGCCGGGTTCGGTCAGCGATAACGATGTCGGACAACCACAATAACCATTCGAACCACCAGGGGACGGACAAGCCGCGGTTGCCTCGCATGCCGAAGGTGCCGCGCGTGTTGCGCCCGCCGCGTCCGCCGCGCTTCGTTGCCCGGGTGATTGCTATCTCTTGGCGCGATTTGGCCGTCTCGATGGGGCCGATTCTCCTCATCTCGGCCGCCGCGATCTGGCTGGCGATCCGATTGATCCAGCCCGCGCCGCCCAATACGTTGACGATCTCGGCCGGCTCGCCCGGCAGCTCGTTCTGGAACGCGGCGCAGGACTACAAGGCGATCCTCGCGCGCAATGGGATCACGCTTAAGGTACTGCCGTCGGCGGGATCGCTGCAGAACCTCGAACGGTTATCCGATCCGAACGTGGACGTGGACGTCGGTTTCGTGCAGAGCGGAGTCTCGCTCGTCGCTCAGCAGGCCGCGGCGAGCGAAGCGAACGCCGGCGCCGGCGCGAGCGCGCAAAGCGCGACCGCCACGGCCGGTCCGGCAGCCTCGTCGCCTGCTGCTTCGGACACGGCTTCCAGCGACAAAACGGCCGAAAACCTCGTTTCGCTCGGCAGCGTCTCCTACGTGCCGCTCGTGATCTTCTACGAAGGGCGCGAACGTAGGCGCTTGTCGGGCTTTGCCGGCGAGCGGATCGCGATCGGCCCCGAGGGCAGCGGGACGCGCGCGTTGGCGCTGGCTTTGCTGAAAGCGAACGGCATCACGCCCGGCTCCGGCACGACGCTGTTGCCGCTGACGGGCGAAGCCGCGGCCCACGCGTTGACGGCGCGTGAGATCGACGCAGCGTTCTTGACCGGCGATTCGGCGCAGCCGCCCGTGATGGCCCGGCTGCTGCGCACGCCAGGGGTGCGCTTGTTCTCGTTCTCGCAGGCGCGAGCTTATGCGCGCCGCTTTCCCTATCTGACCGATATCGAGTTGCCGATGGGCGCATTCGATCTCGGCAAGAATCTGCCGCCCGCGCCGGTGCACACGGTCGCGCCGACGGCAGAACTCGTCGCGCGGGATTCGCTGCATCCGGCGCTGTCCGATCTGCTGATCGAGGCGGCCAAGCAGGCGCACGGCCGCGCGAGCCTGCTGCAAAACGCAGGCGAATTCCCGTCGCCGCTCATGCACGATTTCCCGATCAGCGACGATGCCGCGCGCTATTACAAATCGGGCAAAAGTTTTTTGTACCGCGTGCTGCCGTTCTGGCTGGCTAGCCTCGTCGATCGGCTGATCGTACTGATCGTGCCGATCGTCGTCGTGCTGATTCCGGGCGTGAGGCTCATTCCGTCCCTATACGCCTGGCGTGTGAAGTCACGCATCTATCGCTGGTACGGCGCGCTGATCGCGATCGAGCGCTCCGCACTCGACGAAACGGCGAGCGAAGAGGAACGTGCCGAATCGATGGCGAAACTCGTGGAGATCGAAGCGGCCGTGAACCGGCTCAAGATGCCGCTCGCGTACGCCGATCAGTTTTATGTGCTGCGCGAACATATCGGATTCGTACGGACGAGGATGGCTCAAGCATACGACGCGCGTACCCACACGGAGGCGGGTGGCGCGTAAGATGCTTCACATGCGAGCGGCTGAGGCAGCGGCGAGCAGTAAAGAGCAGCAACCGGATCCACCGGAGATTTTTTCATGAACCCACCGATCGACGCGGCATCGCCGCTGTGGTTTTACGATTTCGTGTCGCCGTTCTCGTATTTGCTGCTCGAGCAGCACGATAAATGGCCGAGCATGCCGTTCTCTCTCGTGCCCGTTTCGGTCTACGCGCTGTACCGACACTGGGGCCAGCGTCCCGCGAACGAAGTGCCGCAAAAGCGCGTGTTCGTGAATCGGCACGCGCTCTTTCGTGCCGAGCAACTCGGCATTCCCTTCAGGATGCCGCCTGTTCATCCGTTCGATTCGACGAAGGCGCTGCTGCTCGCTGCCGCGATCGAGGCTGACCTGCCCACGGTCTGCGCGATATTTCGGTTCATCTGGCGTGAAGGGCGTGATCCGTCGACACCGGATGGCTTTGCCGATCTGTGTCAGTTGCTGAACCTGGCGCATGGTGAACGGCTCATCGAGCACCCCGATACCAAAGAGCGCTTGCAGCGCAATTTCGACAATGCCCTGGCGCTCGGCGTATTCGGCGTACCAACGTTTCGGCTTCATCGGCAGCTATTCTGGGGCGAGGACGCGCTGCCGATGGTGCTTTATTGCGCGCGCTCGCCGGGCTGGCTCGAATCGCCCGAGGTGGCGCGGATCAGCGCATTGCCCGATGGGGCGGCCACGTGACGCAACCGACGCGCCGCGATACCGGTAAGGAAACGATGGAGGGCGAGGCACGCGGCACCGATGGGCTCGACATTTGGCTGTTGCGCGTGCTGCGCACGCTGCTGACCGAGCGCAGCGTGACGCAAGCGGCGCTGCGCTTGAACCAAACGCAGCCTGCGATCAGCACGGCTTTGCGCAAACTGCGCGAGGTGCTGAACGATCCGATACTTGTGCGCGGCAAATCGGGGATGGTGCCGACCGAATATGGCGCCTCTCTGCTCGGGCCGACGCAACGCGCGCTGCGCGACGTCGATTTTGTTGCCACGCCGCACGGCAACTTCGATCCCGCCGCGACGCGGCGCACGTTTCGCATCGCAGCGCCCGATTACTTGAACGACTTTTTCATGCCGACGCTGATCTCGCGTTTTCGCGAGGCGGCGCCGCAGGCGAAGCTGGAGATCGATTCGCTCAATCCCGCGCTCGATCACGGCGCGGCGCTGGAAGCGGGCGAACTCGATCTCGTCGTCGGCAATTGGCCGAAGCCCGATGCGCGTTTCGAGCGTAGCGATTTGTTTAGCGATACGGTTGTGTGCATGATGCGCGCCGATCATCCGCTCACGCGTGAACCCCTCACGCTCGAGGCCTATTTGGCGGCGGCGCATCTCGCGCCCACGCCTTACAGCGGCGCCCGGCGCAATGCGATCGAGATCGGTCTGGCGAAAGCTGACGCCGTGCGGCGCATTGTCACCACACTGCCTTACTTCGGCCTCGTGCCGCAGGTGTTGCTGCATTCGGATTTGATCTTCACGACGACGCGCAGGTTTGCGACGCACTATGCGCGCATGCTGCCGCTTGCCGTGTGCGATGCGCCGATTCCGTTTCCGCGCATTAAGTGCTATCAGATGTGGCATCCGCAGCCGGATCGGCCGCATGACATCGTTTGGTTGCGGGGGCTGATGGATGAGGTATCGACGCAGTTGACCGTGCGGGGGCGCCGGAGGGAAGGGGAGGGGTAGCGGCGCTGCGGTGCGCGAGGCGGCGGTGTTGGCCCGGCCTCGCCCCCTGGCGTCGGCATTGTGTGCGGTCGGGTCGAGGCACCGCAGCACGGGGCGGCTTATTGGTAGAACTGAGCTTGCGCCTGAAACATCCGCGCGTATTTCCCGTCCGCCTCCATCAGCGCGTCGTGCGAGCCGCTTTCTACGATGCGACCGTTTTCCAGCACGACGATGCGATCGACGAAACGCGTCAACGCGAGGCGATGGCTGACGATGAAGGCCGTCTTGCCGGCTGCTGCCTTCAACAGAAGATGCATGATCTCGGCTTCCGATTCCGGATCGAGTGCGGAGGTGGGCTCGCCGAAGAGCAGAAGATCCGCTTCATTGACGTGAGTAAGTGCGCGGGCGATGGCGAGCCGCTGCCACTGGCCGCCGGAGAGATCGGTGCCGCCCTTTGCCTCCATAGTCAAAGGCATTTCTGGGTGCGTAGCCAAATGCGGTAGGCCGACCGCTTGCAGAGCTTCGCCTGCACGGCATCGTTCGGTGCTTTCGGATATCGCGAGGTTGTCGTGCGCGCTGAGCGGAAAGCGTGCGAAGTCTTGGAACAGAGCGACGATGCGTGGCTGGCCGTCCGATCCTCGCCATTCGACGTTACCTTCGGTTGGCGCGTACAAGCCCGTGAGCAATTTCATAAGGCTCGATTTTCCGGCACCGTTGTCGCCGACGAGCGCGATGGTTTCCCCCGAGCGAACGTGCAGATCGATATGACGTAGAGCGTACCGGGATGCTTCTCGATAACGGAAGCCGACTGCCAAAAGGCTTAGGCCGGTTCCCCCGTGTGAGGTCGGATCTGTCTCTTCGTTCATCGATTCGCGGTGCTGAGCCGTACGGGAGGCATGCTCGGCAAGCAGATTCCGGTAGGGTCGCACGCTGTAGCAAACGCCAATCAGATCACCGATGTTGTAGACGATCGCGGCAAGTCCGTCGCGTAGTTGAACTAATGCACCGAGGAAAATGGCGAGATCCACAATGCCGAAACGTCTATCGTAAAAGCCTGTTCCGATCGCGTACAACGGTGCGCCTAGACAAATCCCCGCGAAGAGCGACGCGAGCGTGAGCTTCATCGCACTGCGAATGCGGACACGTTTCGCCGTATCCAAATATGCTCGGTACCGCTGAAGCCAGCGCGCGAGTAGCGGCGCTTGCATATTGTAGATGCGCAAGTCTTTGGCGAACTCAGGTTGCGTCAAAACGCGTTCGAGAACGCGTAGCTCATTGAACGTCTCGGCAAAGCTTTCTTGGACGTCCCAACTCGCACGCTCGGCCCGTGCGCGAAGCAGCATGAACGGCGCCATGACGGCGAGCATGAGGAACGGTATCCACCGAGCGATCGCGCCAGTCAGCAACATCACGGGCACGATCAGCACAATACCCGTGCTGACGGCATAGAGGTGGCCGACGAGGTCGCCGATCGCATCGCCCGCACCGGCGCACAGGACTGCTGTTTCACGTAAGGTTTTGTCCTCATGAATGCCCAGATCGGGGAACGTCGAAATTGCGCGGTTGACGTCGGCTTTCAACGTCATGCGCACGACGTCGCGAATCGTGTCGAGGACGAAGCTCGAGACAGTCGATAGGCTGTCCGCCGCGGCGCTCAGCAAGGCGTAGGCAACGATGAGCGCGGCGACGGTGGCGACCGGATTGCCCGCTGATATCCGCGATATGAGCTGAGCTGAGAAGTAGACCAGTGCCGAAGGTACGAGTCCGGCGAGCACATTGAGCGCGATCATTGAATAGAACGCGCGCGGCGCTGCGCGCCGCATCAGCGACATTGAGTCGCATAGATTCCATAACAACGCGTCCGTGTTCTTTGTCATAGAAGGGGGCATTCGTCTATCGAGATAAGGGAGCCGAAAAATATATTCGAATCGAATGCAGACGAGTGGGTGAGCGAATGTGGGCGTGCAGCATCGTCGCCCTGGTCCGCGTTCGCCGGCACATCATCCTTGGCAGCATGCTGGCCGGCGCAACACCGGGATTACGAGATATCGTCGCTTGTAGCGTCGCTGGGCGGGGCGGGCTCATCGAAGAGCAAGATGCCTGTCTCCCGTGTAGGTTCGGCCTCGTGCCCCAGATCTTGCGGTTCTCGGATTATGTTTTCCCGCGCGGCGGGAAGACGACGTGCTGAGGTAGTTGTTCATGGCGAGGGTTATGACCGTAAGAAAATGACTATGGAGATCGAAAGTGGAACATAATCGTGTTTCCAAGTCGAAATTCAGGCAAACAGCGCTTGAGTTCTTTGGCCTTGCCCCCGAAAAACGAATCCCTTGCTGAGTGTGTAAACTCACGCAAGGAGAAGAAACGATGACGGTCAAGGCAAAGCGGGCGCAGTACACGCTCGATTCAAACTGGAAGCAGTGCATGAAAGCGGAACTGGTCACGGATGCGCTGCGTATGGCGTGGTTCCGACGCCGTCTAGAGGCGGGTGTCATCGTACATAGCGACAGGGGTAGCCAGTATTGCAGCGGACTGTTCCAGGATACCCTGAAGGCCTACGGCATGCGCTCGTCGATGAGTCGGCGCGGCGATTGTTGGGAAGCCCCATGACGTTCGAGAAAAACTGGTTCGCCGCTCAACAGGGGCGAGCCGCATAAATCTCTCAGCTATGGGATTCGCGAAACAGGGACAAGCTCACTTTCGGCAAGTCGAGGCGTCCGGCGAAAGTGTAGTGGTGACGGATCATGGCAAGCCCGCAGTGGAGGCGGGCCGTACAGAAGCGCTGACCGTACCCGCGCGATATACTGCGCGGCTCCGTGGTGCGTTACGAGGCCCCTACTGCCCCAGTCGATGTCGAGTGGGAGGCGGCTCAGTGATCGTTCTGAACACTCATCCGCTTGTATGCTGGGTCCACGGCGATGACACGTTGAGCAAGAAGGAAGGAAGCGGCGATCTCGCGTGAATTGGATGGCGGGCAGATCGTTGTTTCCGCCATCAACGCGTGGGAAATCGCGATGGTGGTCACCGCCCGCTCACCGCACAAGAAATATATGAGGTTCTAAAGCACGATTATGGTTAAGGGAAGAATTGCAGACGAAGAGGCTCGCGAGCGGTTGATCCGATGGATCAGGCGCCGCATGGACGAGTTCGGCATCACGCCCGAAGCCATCGCCGATTCAATCCAGCAGGATCTGGCGCGCTTTCGCGACCATCGCGGCAACGAGTGGAACGGTCAGGGCGACATGCCCACATGGTTACTCGCCGCTAAAAATGCCGGCGTAGACCCCGACTTCTTCCGCATTGACCCAACCCCACCCGCAACAACCGAGAGCAGTGAAGCCGACCGGCGTCAGCTCGACCTTTTCTTTTCCCTCCCGACAGACGCGCGCCGGTGAGCGCGATGAGGCGAGCAGACTACGCGTTCGCGTAGTTGCCTCATCGGCTTTACTGGCTATTTCTCTCTAGATCTAGATCAACAATATCTCAAGCCGGTCGTCTGGCGAGCGTGCTGCTGTTTCACAGCACCGTCGAAACATGGCGCTCGGCAGCAGGCAACACGGTGACGAAGGTCGTCGTGTTCGACGCCGGCGTGCCCATGGCCGATGAGTGCGGTGGGGTCGTCGCGCAGGACGTGTCTCGCGACTCCCGGCCTTGAATCTTCTATCGGACGCTCGATCCGTTGCAATTCGCAGGACAAAGGGATGAATGGATATAACTACAGAATGACGGATCAGTATATTTAAAACGTGAATGCTGAGACATTATTCGGCGAATTATTTTCACTTTTTTTGTTGGTTTTTTGGCGGCGAAATATCGCGGTCGATAAGCCGTGTTTGCACAAAGAAACGCACGCACGGAAATTCGACGAACTCCTTTGTTTTACGTCCTTCGAGTGATCGAAATTGGGTTTTATCCGAAGCCTCGCCGCTATGGGGAGGCGTATTGCCTGAATCATCGATTTGCAATGATAAACGTAACGATCCGTCTATTCGACGGATTCAAGGAGCATTGAATCGCGCTTGGCTTTATCGAAGATCGAACGGAAAAAGCCTACGCGAAATCAATGCGGTGACCGATTCGGCACACACGTGTCAGGTGGTGGTGTCCGAGATGCTTTTTTATAAAGGCGATAAGAGCCATGAAAAAGATTGGATTGTCGAGAAGCGACGTCGTATCCGGTCACGTGATGCCGGGCAAATGGGCGCCTATGGCCGCGGCAGCGGTCGCGGCGCTGTTGCTGGCCGCTTGCGGCGGCGGCGGCGATTCCTCTCCGGCTAACGGCGGCGCGGCCGCCAACTCGGCTGCGGCGCCGAGCCCGAGCGCCGCCTCGAGCCCGACCGCAGCCGCCGCGCCCGCCGATCAGGCTTTGGTCGATAACGATGTCTACGGCACCGGCCCGAACGATGCGGTCCAGGACGCAACAGAGGGCGTTGCCGTCTCGCATCACACGGTAACGATCGGTGGAAAAGCGATTTCGTACACGGCACGCGCGGGCCACCTGACGACGATCGACGCATCGACTTCTCAGCCGAACGCGAAGATGTTCTATGTCGCCTATACGGCCGACAACCCCGACCCAACCAAGCCTCGCCCCGTTACGTTCTTCTACAACGGCGGCCCGGGCTCGTCATCGGTCTATCTGCTGCTCGGCTCGTTCGGCCCCAAACGCATTCAGTCATCGTTCCCGAACTTCACGCCGCCCGCGCCCTACGAGCTGCTCGACAACCCCGACAGCTTGCTCGATCGTTCAGATCTCGTCTTCATCAACCCCGTCGGGACCGGCTACTCGGCGGCCATCGCCCCGTTCAAGAACAAGGACTTCTGGGGTGTCGACCAAGATGCACGCTCGATCGACCGCTTCATCCAGCGCTACTTGACGATGTATAACCGCTGGAATTCGCCGAAGTTCCTGTTCGGCGAATCGTACGGTACGGCTCGCAGCGCCGTCGTTTCGTGGGTGCTGCATGAAGACGGCATCGAGCTGAACGGCATCACGCTGCAATCGTCGATTCTCGACTACTCGAATGCCGTCAGCGCCATTGGCCTGTTCCCGACGCTGGCTGCCGACGCCTTCTACTACAACAAGGACGGCATCTCGCCGCCGCCGGCCGACCTGCCCACCTACATGCAGCAAGTCATGAACTACGCGACCAATACGTTGATGCCGCTCGTGCAACCGCCGAATTCGGCTGACAGCGGCTTCGTCAACACGCGCCTGAACATGACGATGCCCGTCGCGCAGCAGATGCAAAAGTACCTAGGCATCGATGCGCTTTCGTTGATTCAGCAGTACGGCAATCCGGCGGGCTTCGGCAACTTCTTCGGCACGCTCGTTCCAGGAACCGCGATCGGCCAGTATGACGGGCGCGCGACGTCGATCAACACGGGCATCGGGCCGTTCATTCTGCCCAACGCAGGCGGCAACGATCCGTCGATCACGAACGTGGCCGGCGTCTACACGGTCGAGTGGAACGACTATCTGCACAACGGCCTGAAGTACACGTCGACGTCGTCGTTCGTCGACTTGAACGATCAAGTCTTCAACAACTGGGACTTTAGCCACGTCGATCCGACCGGCGCAGCCAAGGGCGGTGGCAACACGCTCTACACGGCCGGCGATCTGGCCGCCACGATGACGCTCAATTCCGACCTCAAGGTGTTCTCGGCCAACGGCTACTTCGATGCGGTCACGCCGTTCTTCCAGACGGCGCTCACGCTCGCGAGCATGCCGATCGATCCGTCGCTGCAGTCGAACATCATGACGCGCCGTTATCCGTCGGGCCACATGATCTACCTCGACAATCCGTCGCGCACGGCGATGAAGGGCGATTTGGCGAGCTTCTACGACAACGTGATGGCGAACCGTCCGGCCATCATGCGCGTGTTGAACCGGCAGCGTCCGCCGGGCGCCGTGAAGTAAACGGAGGAGGCGCAGTAAGCGGTAAGCGCGCGGCGCACGGCCTGTCGTTCACGCCGTCCGCCGCGCTTAGCGTTTGAATGACGGCTTGGATAACGGTTCGATCGACGCTCGGGCATCGGCCCGGGATCCCTCGAATCAGGCTTGTTTCACGCTCGTATGCCGGTATTACGCCCAAACGAGCCGCGCGCCGACGAGGACGAGAACAACCGCAAGCACATTGCGCAGCAGTACCTCGGGCGCGCGTGCCGAAAGGTGGCTACCGAACGCAATACCCGGCAGCGAACCGATCAAGAGCGAGAGGAGCATCGCGACGTCGACGGAGCCGAGCAGCCAATGGCCCATCCCCGCGACGAGCGTGAGCGGCACGGCATGGGCGATATCGGAGCCGATGATGCGCGATGTGGCCAGCGCCGGATAAAGCAGCAGCAAGACGGTCACGCCGAGCGCGCCGGCGCCGACCGACGTCAACGAGACGAGCGCACCGAGCACCGCGCCCGTCAACACCGTGAGCAGCGCCGTGCGTGAGGGGCCGATTTGGCGCGGCTTACGCGTTGCCAGCGCGATGAGCTTCGGCCGGAATATCAGTGCGATCGACGTGACCAGCAAGGCTGCGCCAAGCACATGCTGAATGAGCGACATCGCGGCTGGGGAGTGCATGCCGTAGCGGTTAAGCAGCCACAACGTGATCACAGCGGCGGGAACGCTGCCGCTTGCGAGCAGGCCCGTCATGCGCCAATCGACCGAACCTTTCAAGCCGTGCACGAGCGTGCCCGTCGCCTTCGTGACCGCCGCGTAAAGCAGATCGGTACCGACCGCGGTGGCCGGATGCACGCCAAAAAGCAGCACGAGCAACGGCGTCATCAACGAGCCTCCCCCGACTCCAGTCAATCCGACGAGAAAGCCGACCCCAAGGCCGGAGGCGGAGTACAGAAGGTTAATGTGGGGCATGAGCATCGGACAACTCAAAAACGGCGGCACGGACGTGGGGATATGAGTGCCTGATTGTACGGGGCGGCCGCCGGTTTCGTTAGAAGCATCAGCCATATCGTTAGAACGAAAGGCGATAACAACGATGCGTTTCGATTGGGAAATAGGAATACGAATAGGAATACGAACAGGACAGGGCAGGGGCCGGAGCGCGCGGGTGCGGCGCGGCGCTGCGCGATCGATTCCGGATCGCGCAGCGAGCAAGTAGGGGCGTGAACGCTACAGCGTGCGAGCTTGCGAGTGCCCGGCGGCGCGAGGCTGCGTCACGGCGCTGACCACAACGAGCACGACGACGTTCAGCGCGAGGGCGACGAGGCCAATGTTCAAGTCTTTGATCTGTTCGGGCAAGGACGGGAACCATTGCCCAATGCTCGCGTGCGTGAGCGTGGTATACGCGACGACGGCAACGCCCGCGACGATGCCGGCGAACGCGCCTTGCTTGGTGACCCAATTGCGCCTAGCCAAGCTCGTGACGATGGCCGGGAACAGTTGCGTCACGAAGCTGTATCCCATCAGCAGCAGCGCTACGATCGTCTCTCCGCCGCGCAGCGTGAAGAAGACCGCAACGAGCGCGATGATGGGAACGAGCGCGCGCGCGAGCTGCGTGACGGTCGCATCCGCCGCTTGCCGGGCAATACCGCCGCGGTAGACGTCGTTGGCGAGCAGCGTTGCCGCCGCATTGAGGATCATCGATCCGGGCACGAGGGCGGTCAGCACGCCGGCCGCGCCGATCACGCCGATGAACCACGGATCGAAGGTCTGCAGCGAGAGATGGAACAGCGACAAGTCGATATCGCTGCCTTTCAGACCCGGCACCTTCAGCGTCGCGGCAAAGCCCACGAAGAAGACGAACAGCAAGATGAGCTGATAGAGCGGCAATACGGCCGCGTTGCGCCGGAAGATGCGCGCGTCGCGCGCCGTATAGATCGAGCCGAACGTGTGCGGCCACATGAAAAAGCCGAGCGCGGTCAGCAGCACCGTCGATTGGAACCACGTGACGCTCGAGCCTTTCGCGGGGAACGTCAGGAAGCCGGGCTTAGCCGTGTCGATGGCATGGAACATCGACGAGAAGCCGCCGTAGAAATGGATCGGCAGGTAGAGGCCGAGGAAGATGACGATCGCGAGAATCATCGTGTCTTTCATCACCGAATTCCACGCCGAACCGCGCACCCCGGAGATCGTCACGTAGGCGGTGACGACGATCGCGCCGATCCAAATGGCGGCCGTCGGCGAGATCGCGCCGTAGGATGCCGTCGCCACAATGATGCCGAGCCCCTTGAACTGGAGCACGAGATACGGCACGAGCGCAACGACGTCGACGATCGCGACGAGCACGCCCAGCGAAGGGCTCGCGTACTTGCTCGCCAGAAAGTGCGGCTGCGAGACGAGACGATGCGATTTCGCGTAGCGCCAGATCGGCGGCAACATCCAATACGAGAGGATGTAGGCGAGCGTGCCGTACGAGAGGATGTAATAGGCGGGCGCGCCCTTGCCGTAGGCGAAGCCGCTACCGCCGAGGAACGTGAACGTCGTATAGATTTCGCCGGCCATCAGCAGAAAAACGAACGCTGTGCCGAAGCTGCGTCCGCCGACCGCCCACTGCTCGAGGTTCATGTCGTGGCCGCGCCGGGCGCGCACGCCGAGCAAAAGCGCAACGAGCGTGACAGCGGCGATGATGAGAAGCGCGCTGCTCATGATCGGGCCTCCTCGGCGCTTTGGGCGCTCGCGCGATTGGCCGGATCGAACCGGTAGACGATCGCCATGATGACGGCGCTCAGAATCACCCAGAGCACGATCCAAGCGAGCACGAGCGGCATGCCCAGGACAAGCGGTTCGACCCGATTGACGAATGGAACACCCAGCAGAATGCCGATGAACGGCAGTACGGCAAGTAACCGAAGAACCATGGAAAACACTCCTCGAAGCGGAAAGGCAGTGCAGGTGAACGACGGTCTAGCGGCCTGACTTTATGCCGTTTCCGATTACGCCGTAAACATTTTCAAAAAAACGTGTGATGAATGGGACGCATGTTGCGGGCGGCCGGCGAGCGGGCGGCGCGCCCGATGCGCGACGTTGAGCGACGGTTGAGCGACGGTTGAGCGACGGGTTTTCGCGGCGGCGCACGTTTAAGAGGTAAGCCGGCATGCAAAGGCCGGTATTCGAAGATGAGATCAGGGGTAATGAGGCTCATGGCGGCGCCTCGGTGCGACCGGCAGGCGCTCGACGAGGCGCTCGCGAGCACGCGCGATGCCGACCGCGCGCTGCGCGGGCGCATCGAGGCAGCCATCGCCGATTTCGTCGCGACGCTGACGCCGGCTGAGCGCGTCACATTCGCGCAGAGCCTGAAGCTGCGCGGACAGTGGCGGCAACCCAAGCCGCCCGCAAACCCGCAGCGCGCGCCGGACGAGGCGTCAAGCGCGCGCTGAAAAGCGGGGCCGACAAGCGGGGCCGACCGGCGAGCCGGCCAGGCGGCCGTTACATCGAAATGCCTTGCATCCTGTGCGCGAAGCGTGCCCGTTCGGCGCGATCCATCAAGGAGAGGAATTCATCGGCCTGCATATGGACCAATTCTTCATGGTCGCCGGCTTCGAAATAGACCTCGGGCTGCTGGGCCAGACTTTCGTCGAGATAGGTGATCATCCCGTACTCGGCGCATACGGGCGGGAGGGCACCGGGCTCGCAATCCTTGAACAGCTCGCGCATGTCCGTTTCGCTGGCGAGCGTCAGATGGCGGCCCGTCATCTCCCAGATCTCGGAGAGCCTGACCGCATGCGTCGACGGCAGCACGGCTGCGACATAGCCTTGCTCGTCTTCCAGCAGAACGGTCTTGGCCAGACGTTCGCCGGGCACATGCGCGGCCGAGGCCGTTTCGATGCTCGAGTGGCTATAGGGGTGATGGAGGACTTCGTAGCGGCAGCCCTTGTTCTGCAGGCATGCCTCGAGGGTGGCAGACATCGACATGGAGGACCTCCGTCGAGGAAAGAGCAATCGACCGCGCGGCAGGCGTCGTCAAGACGAATTGTCGAGCGAGGTGTTCTCATAGAATAGGCCGTTTGCACGAGGATGCCGGGAAATGTCGCGGACGGGGCGACTGGCTCGCGGCGCGACGCGTCGACAGAAAAGCCATTGAAAAGAGCAACGAAAGCGAAACGAAAGCGAAAACGAAAGGACCATCAAGACCATGAACGATCCCCTCTCACCCTTGCATCGCTCCGAGCGCATCCAGCGCGAGTACGTCACCACCGCGCTCGAACTGCCCGCGTGCCGCATCGAGCGCTCGCTCGGCGTCGTGCGTGGCATCGTCGTGCGCTCGCGCTCGATCGTCGGTGCGTTCGGCGCGTCGCTGCAGACGCTGTTCGGGGGCAACATCACGCTTTACACGTCGCTGTGCGAGCGCGCGCGCGCCGACGCCTACGAGCGCATGGTCGAGCATGCGGCCGAACTCGGCGCGAACGGCATCGTCGCCGTGCGTTACGACGCCACCGACGTCGCGGCGGGGGTGACCGAAGTGCTCTGCTATGGCACCGCCGTGCTGGTGCGGCCTTGCGCGGCAGCCTGAGCCCAATCGGCCGCAAGCGATCGCGGTACCGCATTCGGCCAGTCCGTAAAATTTTCTCGCTGAATGCGACGGATCATTCGGCTTTGCTCCGTTTAAGCAGCGTACCGACGTCAACGTCGACAGGGAACGAGGGGACTATGACCGAAGCACCGCATTTGACCGAAGCGGCCATCGCATTGAACCGATTCGGCCTCGGCACGCGCGGCGACGAACC
The DNA here is from genome assembly GCA_964425025.1 of uncultured Burkholderia sp. Classification (GTDB taxonomy): domain Bacteria; phylum Pseudomonadota; class Gammaproteobacteria; order Burkholderiales; family Burkholderiaceae; genus Trinickia. The sequence continues at coordinate 23,675 of CAYRLJ010000032.1, forward strand.
GCCGCCGTCCGACCCGAAGGCATGGCTCCTTGCGCAATTCGATCGATACGAGACGAAGCCGGCCGCCTGGGCGACGTTGCCCGATTCGCTGTCGGTGGCACAGGAACTCGGCGCCGCGCGGCAGCAGGAATCGAGCGGCGCCGACCAAGATGCGAAGCTCGCTGCCCGGAAGATGCTGCGGACGGAAGTGGGCGACGCTTACCGCGAGGCCGTCGATGCACGCGTGCAAAGTGCGTTGACGACGCAGGCCCCGTTCGTTGAACGGCTCGTGCACTTTTGGAGTAACCACTTCGCGATTTCGACGGAAAAGCCACAAGTCGCCGCGCTCGCCGGCGCGTTCGAAAGCGAGGCAATTCGCCCGCACGTGCTGGGCCGGTTCGAGGACATGCTGCTCGCTGTCGAACGCCATCCCGCGATGCAGATGTTTCTCGATCAGGTGCGCTCGGTCGGGCCCGACAGTGCCTCCGCCATGCGCGCCGATGCGCGCGATGCCCAACACCAGCATGGGCTCAATGAAAACCCGGCACGCGAAATAATGGAGTTGCACACGCTCGGTGTGCGCACGGGCTATACGCAAAGCGACGTCACCGAATTTGCACGCGCGTTGACGGGCTGGAGCATCGTCGGGCCACACGGCGCCGGCGGCACGCCGGGCAGTTACGTCTTTCGTCCCGGGCTGCACGAGCCCGGGGAGCGCACGATCATGGGCCGCCGTTATGCCGAACGCGGCGAAGCGCAAGCGCAGGCGGTGCTGCACGATTTGGCGACGGCACCGGCCACGGCCCATCACGTCGCCGATAAACTCGCGCGGCACTTCGCCGGGGACAATCCGAACCAGGCCCTCGTCGCCCGGCTAGCCCGAGCATTTCAAGAGAGCGACGGCGATCTGCCGGCCGTCTACCGTGCGCTCGTCGCCGCACCTGAAGCTTGGGCGCGCACGCCGGTCAAATTCAAAACGCCGTGGGATTGGGCGATCTCGATGCTGCGCGGCCTTGGCACGTCCGGCCTCGACGGCCTCGGCGGCATTAAAGCCGCGCCGATCCTGACTCAACTCGGACAGCCGGTTTGGCGCCCCGGCTCGCCGGCCGGCTACGACGATATCGCCGCGAGCTGGGCCGCGCCCGATGCGCTCGTGCGCCGCGTCGAATTCGCGCAGCGGATCGCGGCGCGCGTCGGCGATCGCATCGATGCGCGCACGCTCGGCCCGCGGTTGACGGTTGGCTCGCTCGATCCCGCGACGGCGCTGGCCGTCTCGCGCGCGGAAAGTGCCCAAACGGCGCTCGCGCTGTTGCTCGTGTCGCCCGATTTTCAGAGGAGATGAGCATGATGTCTCGCCGCAAGTTCTTGCAGGTGACGGCCGCGGGCGCGGGCGCCATGCTCGTCGCGCCGCGGATGGTATTCGCCAGCGTCGAATCGGAGCGTCGCTTCGTTTTCATCATTCAACGCGGCGCCGCCGACGGGCTGGACATCGTCGTGCCATACGCCGAGCCGGCCTATAGAGCGCTGCGTGGCGCGATCGCCATCGATGCGTCGGTCGCGACGCGGCTCGACGGCACATTCGCGCTGCATCCGTCGTTGCAGCGTACGGCCCAGTTCTATGAGCAGAAACAAGCGCTGTTCGTGCACGCGGTGGCGACGCCCTATCGCGATCGCTCCCACTTCGACGGACAAAACGTGTTGGAGACGGGCGGCAACGCACCCTACAGCCTGCGCGACGGCTGGCTGAACCGTCTCGTCGCGCTCGTTGGGCCTAGCCGTGCCGAGGCGATCGCCTTGACGCCGACGTTGCCGCTCGCGCTGCGCGGCGAGGTCGACGTAGCGTCCTATGCGCCTTCCGCTCTGCCGAACGCGTCCGACGACTTGCTGATGCGCGTCGGCGCGCTTTACGAACGCGATGCGCAGCTCGGCCCGCTATGGCAGTCCGCGATGAGCGCGCGCGATATGGCCGGCGGCGAGCATGCGCGAGGCGACGCCGCCGGTATCGGCAAGGTCGCGGCGAGCTTTCTCGCGCGAGCCGACGGGCCGCGCATCGCGATGATCGAGACGCTCGGCTGGGATACGCATAGCGGGCAAAACCCGCGCATGACCACGCAGCTCAAAGCGCTCGATGCCATGCTCGGCGCCCTGCGCGACGGGCTCGGTCCCATCTGGGATAAGACGACGGTCGTCGTCGCCACGGAGTTCGGCCGCACGGCAGCGGCCAACGGCACGGGCGGCACCGATCACGGCACCGGGACGGCGGCGATGCTCATGGGCGGCGCGGTGCGCGGCGCCCGCGTGCTGGCCGACTGGCCGGGTTTGCGTCCGTCCGATCTGTACCAAGGGCGCGATCTGCGCCCGACGATGTCGCTCGACGACGTCATCGCCGGCGCCGCGAGCGAAACGTTCGGGCTCGACCCCCACCGCACGGCAGCGAAGCTTTTTCCGCTGACGAAGGAAGCGAAGCCGGTGGCGGGGCTCGTCGCCGTTTGAGCGAGGGGCGCGCGGCGATGGCGCGACAGGGACTTCGGGAACGTTCCATGCTTACCCGACGTCGTCCTATGTCCCTTTTTGTCGCGTTCGCGAGCACGGGGTGCGCATGAAGATCCGCTGTTTCAGTTGCACTGTCGCCGTTAGCGCGGCGCATTGCCGGTGGGCGTGCGAGGCAGCATGACCATCGGCTGTCCCGAATGCGGTGCACTCGAAGACACGTCGGCGCTTGGCGGGCGCATGCTCGCGCGCTGCCGCGTCTGCCACTATCCGCTCGAACGCGCGAGCGGCCGCTCCGTGGGCGCGGCGCTGGCCTGCTCGCTGACGACGTTCATCCTGCTGCTGCCGGGCAACTTCTCGCCGCTGATGACCGTTCACATGCTGGGCGCCGAGCGTTCGGCGAAGCTGGGCTCGGGCATCGTCGTCATGTGGCGCGACGGCTTCGAGCTATTGGCCGTGATCCTTGGTCTGACGGGCATCGTGTTGCCGCTCGTGCGTTTTTCCGCGCTCTCGGTCGTGCTCTCGGCCGTGCTTTTGAATTGGCGCCCGCGTTGGCTGGGGCGCTGCTATCGCTGGACACTGTGGCTCGACGCCTGGGCTATGCCCGACGTTTTTCTGATCGGTTGCTTCGTCGGCTATACACGCGTGACGCAAGAACTGACGGGCTCGATCGACGCAGGCGGCTACTGCTTCATCGCGGCCGCGTTCATGTCGATGCTTACGCGAGCGACACTCGACCGGCGCACCGTCTGGCGCGCGATCGCGCCTGAACGACAGGTTACTCGAGGCGAGCGCGTGCTCTCGTGCACGGCTTGCGATCTGATCGCGCCTGTCGAGGAGGAGTGGCACGCTTGCCCCCGGTGCGCTTTGACCCTGCGCAAACGGAAACCCGCTGCGGTTTCTCGGGCCGCAGCGCTGAGCCTGGCCGCGTTCGTGCTCGCGTTCCCCGCGAACATCTATCCGATGACAACCTCTTTTCAGCTCGGCCACCCCGTGACGCACCGCATCGTCGACGGCGTCGACGAACTGTTCAAGGCGGGCCTCTGGCCGTTCGGCATCCTGATCTTTTGCACGAGCATCGCGATTCCGTTCGCGAAACTCGCGGGCATGGCGTGGTTCATCGCATCGGTGCTGCGCCGCTCTAACCGGCGCTTGCGCACGAAGACGTTCGTCTACCGGCTGATAGACGAACTAGGGCGCTGGTCGAACGTGGATGTGTTCACGATCGCCGCATTTGTGCCGTTGATCCGATTCGACGGCTTGGCCAACGCGCGGCCTTACGACGGCGCGACGGCATTCGCGCTCGTCGTGATTCTAACGATGGCCGCGTCACGCGCATTCGATCCACGGCTCATGTGGGATGCGGCACAGGCGAGGCGCGCGTGAACGAGCACACCGACGAACGCGCTGAAAAGCGCACCGAAGGGGCCGACTTGCGGCGCACCCGTTGGCCGGGCTGGATTTGGGCCGTGCCGATCGCCGCGATCGGCGTGGCCGGCTGGCTCGGCATCCGTGCGCTCGTGCGGGGCGGCGAGACGGTCACCATCGTATTCGACAATGCCTATGGCATGAAGGCGGACGATACGCAAGTGTCCCTGCGCGGCGTCAAGGTGGGCGAAGTGCGCGATGTTTCGCTCGACGCCGACGGCCACCACGTCGACGTCAAGGCGGAAATCGACCGCAGTGCGAAGCCTTACCTGCGCTCGGGCACGCGTTTCTGGGCCAAGGGCGCGCGCTTCGATTTCAGCGATCTGTCTTCGGCGAAGGCGTTGGTCGGCGGCCCCGAAATCGTCATGCAACCGGGGCCGGGCGCGTCGACGCGCAAGTTTCAAGGGAGCGACCGATCCTATTCGCCGGATAAAGCGGTGTCGTACGTCGTCCGTTTCGCGGGCCCCGTCGGTCAGCTCGATGAGGGCGCCGAGGTGCGATTGCGCGGCTTTCGTGTCGGTGAGGTGACGCATGTGGCGCTGCATTACGACGCGCGCATGGGCACGCTCGACACGCCTGTCGAGATCACGCTCGATGCGACGGAACTTGGATTTGCCGACAACGCCAAGCCGGCGGGCGGCAACTGGCGTCCCGTCGTCGACGATATGCTGCGGCGCTTGATCGCCACGGGGCTGCGCGCGCGGCTCACGCAGGACCCGCCGCTCGTGGGCTCGCACGTCGTGTCGCTCGACTTCGTCCCGGGGGCGCCGAGCGCGACATTGGCCGCTCGCGACGGGGAGACCGACTTTCCCAGCGTGTCGTCCGGCGACGTCGACGTGCTCATGGCGAAAGCCGACGGCATCCTGTCCAAGGCCGATCACGTCATGGCGAAAATCGACGCACTGCCGATCGAGCAAACGGGCGACGACATTCGCCGCGCGACGGCACGCATCCGGGCGTTGTTCTCCTCGCCGCAAATCGCCGACAGCCTCGATCACATCGACCGCTCGGTGGCGCAAATCGATCGCACGTTGAACCAGGTCGGGCCGCAGATCGGCCCGCTCGTGACACAGCTGCGCCAGACGGCGCGCGAGGCCGATAGCGCGGTGGCCGCCGCCAACCGCACGATCGGTGGCGATCCGATGCGCCAGAACGATCTGCCCGAAGCGTTGCGCGAGCTGACCGACATGGCCCGCTCGGTGCGCGCGCTCGCCGACTATCTAGATCGGCATCCGGAGGCAATCGTGCGCGGCAAGGGAGGAAAGGGGCAATGACGGGAAAAACGACGAGGACGCTCGCCTGCGCGACGATGCTGGCCGCGCTGGCCGCCTGTGGCCATAGCCCGCCGACGCGCTATTTTTCGCTTGAAGCGGTGCCGCCCAGAGCGCCGCTCGCCACGGCTTCGGCGCTGAGGGCGCCGGTGCAGTTGGGGGCCGTGCGTGTGCCGGCGTCGCTCGACCGGCCCGAGGTGGTCGCGCAGGACGCTCAGTACCGGCTCGCGGTGCGCGAGAACGATCGTTGGGGCGCGCCGTTCGCGCAGATGATACGCAGCACGCTTGCGCAGGATTTGCTCGCGCGGCTGCCGCCCGGCGCGTTTGTCTTACCCGGCGCGCCGGCTCCCTCGGGCACGCGCGGTGTCGTGATCGCGGTGCTCGATCTGCGCGCCGATGCGAACCGCCAAATGACGTTCGAGGGCAGTTGGACGCTGACCGCGGGCGAACCCGCGATGGCCGTGATGACCCAGGAGGTGTCGCTGAGCGAGCCGATGTCGTCCGTCGATTCGACGGCGATCGCCGATGCGCTCAGCCGCCTGCTCGGACGATTGGCCGATCGCATTGCCGCGTCGCTCGCCGAACAACGATGAGCGGGCGAGCCAAAATCAAACCGGTCCCAAATTTAAAGACCTTCCGTGGGTCCGATGCTTGCTGGCTTCTAGCTTGAGGAGAACGCGTCTGACCTGTCATCCAACGAAATGCTCCCTCTTTATCCAAGCGGGACTCCCTTCCCCGACTGCGCGGCGATTACGCCGTGAGGAATTGCCACATGGCGGCAGCACGACAGCCCTTTCAACGGCGAGATGACCCGCACGGACATCTCGTCCGCTTCTATGAGGCCGAGTCACCATTGCTGGACGAGGTGGCGGCGTTTGCCGAGCGCGCACTGCGCTCGGGCGGGCGTGCGATCATTATTGCCACGCACGACCATTTAATGGGCATCAAATCGAAGCTGCGCGAGTTCGGCTCTATCGAGGGCGGCGCCCCTTGGTTTCCGGGGCAATTCGTCGCGCTCGACGCCGAGGAAGCACTGTCGCGTTTCATGGTCGACGGCTGGCCTGACGATCGTCTTTTCGCTTCGTCGATCGGCGCCTTGATGGCCGCGGCGCACGCGCCCGGCGGTGGTGCCGTTCACGCATTCGGCGAGATGGTCGCCGTGCTGTGCGAGCGGGGCCAGTACGAGGCCGCGCTGCAGCTTGAGGCGTTGTGGAACGAACTTGCCCGCAGCTATACGTTCACGCTGTTTTGCGCCTATGCGCAAACGCTCTTTTCGAATGCGGAGCAGAGCGCCGTGTTCGAGCACATCTGTGCATCGCACACGCACGTGCTGCCGAGCGAGTTGTTGGCGGGCGCCGGCGATGCCGAAACCCATCGTCTCGTCGCGCTCTGGCGGCAAAAGGCGGGGGCGCTCGAACTCGAAGTGGAGCGGCGCAAACGCGCGGAAACCGCGCTGTTGCAGCGTGAACGAGAATTGGCCGATTTCGTCGAGAACGCGGCCGAGGGGCTGCATCGCATCGCTGGCGATGGCACGATCGTTTGGGCCAATTCCGCGGAACTCGATCTGCTCGGCTACGATCACGACGAATACGTCGGACATTCCATTGCCGAGTTTTACGTCGACCGGCCTGTCATCGAAACCCTCCTCGGGCGCCTCGCGGCGGGCGAGACGATACGCGACGAACCCGTGCGTTTGCGGTGCCGCGACGGTACGGTCAAGCACGTACTGTTGCATGCCAACGCGATGTTCGATCAGGGCAAGCTGCTTTACACGCGCGGGTTCACTCGCGACGCGACCGATCGGATCCAGCGCCAAACGGCCGAGCGCCAGCGTGACGCGTTGTTCATGAACGCACCGGTTGCGGCCGCGCTGCTGAGCGGGCCGACGCATGTCTTCGATCTGGCCAATCGGCGCTTTCGCGAGCTGGCCGGCGCTAACGAACTCACGGGCCGACGCTATGCCGATGTGTTTCCCGAAGCGCAGCACGGCGGCGAAATAGGCACGCTGCTCAATGCGGCGTTCGAGCGCGGCGAGCCGATCGTGCGCGAGGATTTCCGTATCGACATGACACGGCCCGATGGTGCGTTCGAGCCGCGTTACTTCACGTTTCATTTCGAACCGTTGCGTTTGGACGGGGCAACGGTGGAGGGCGTCATCGCGGTGGCGGTCGAGGTGACCGAGCAGGTTCGCGCGCGGTCTCGCTTCGAAAAATCGCACGCCGAGCGCGAACGCCTCGTTGCTCAACTGCGCGAGGCGAGTCGCGCGAAGGACGAATTCCTAGCTATGCTCGGCCACGAACTGCGCAACCCGCTCTCGCCGATCGTCACCGCGCTGCGGCTGATGCGCATGCGCACGGAGGGCGGCACTGCACGCGAGCAAAACATCATCGCGCGGCAGGTCGATCACCTCGTGCGGCTCGTCGACGATTTGCTCGACATTTCGCGGATCACGCGCGGCAAGATCAGATTGAAGAAGCAGACCGTGGGTGTCGCCGATGTGTTGACGAACGCCGTCGAGATGGCGAGTGTCCTGATCGAGCAGCGCGGGCACCGGCTTAGTATCCATATCGAGCCGGACCTCGTTTGGAACGTCGATTCGACGCGGCTCGCGCAGGTCGTGTCGAATTTGCTGACGAATGCCGCGCGCTACACGGCGCCGGGCGGCCACATCGTGCTCGAGGCTAAGCGCGTTCGGCGCGGCACGATCGCGGTGAGCGTGCGCGATGACGGTATCGGCCTCGCCTCGGACGTGCTGCCGCGCGTGTTCGACGTGTTCTTTCAGGGCAAGCGCAACCTCGATCGCTCCGAGGGTGGACTTGGCATCGGCTTAGCGCTCGTCAAGCGGCTCGTGGAGATGCACGGCGGACGCGTCAGCGCAATGAGCGCGGGGCCCGGGCGCGGCAGCACTTTCACTATACGCGTGCCCGGCGAGCGTACCGACGACGGCGCGCCCGAGCGCAGCCCTGCAAATGAGAATGGAGCGGCCGGGCATGCGAGCCGCAGCGGTACCTGTCAAACCGGGGGGGATGCGCGGCCCTCGCCGCAGGATGCGAGTTGCACGAGCGTTGCGTCGCGGCGCGTGTTGCTCGTCGACGACAATGTCGACGGCGTGCAGGCGCTTGCCGAACTCTTGAAGGAATGCGGGCATCATGTCGAGGCCGTCTACGACTCGGCTTCGGCGCTGCAAGTCGTGTCGCAGTTCGAGCCCGAGATCGCCATCATCGATATCGGTTTGCCCGTCATGGACGGTTATGAGCTCGTGCATCGCCTGCGCGCCGAGCGGGCCGGCCACGAGTGTTTGTTCGTCGCGTTGACGGGTTATGGGCAGGACGCCGATCGCGAACGCAGCCGCGTCGCGGGTTTTCATCATCACTTCGTCAAGCCGCTCGACCCGTCGCGGCTGTTGCGCTTGATCGAAGCGCTGTCTCCGCGCGCGCCGTCGATCGCGACAACCTGACGGCGCGCACGGCCGCCGGCCGTTGCGGTCATTGGAGCGGGCCCGTCGGCGGGCGGGCGAGGCGCGCCGTCAGTGCGACGCGCAACCGCGCGAGCACGGCGGGCTCCGCATCGCTTACCGCCCACCAGAGCATCCCGTGCGCGCGCCAGCTCGCCAGCGCATAACCGTCGCTCGTCAACGCGGCGGGCGCAGTGCCCGCGGCGGTCGGCATCTGCGGCATCTGCGGCATCTGCGGCATCACGTAGACGTCGATGATGTGCTTGCGGTAGCGATAGACGAGCACGGCGACACGACGATGGCCGACGTAGTCAAGGCGGCCACCCGTCAGCGCAAAGCCGTCGGCCGCAAGATCCTCGACGGGGGGCGCATAGTCGAGCCGCCCATTGAACCAGGGCTTGACCGTGTGCTGATCGGACGAGACGACGTCGGTATCGTGTCCCGACAACTGCGCGCGCACGTGGCTTTCCACGAGTTCGTCGACGAACGCCGTGCCCGCGCTGCCGGAACGATGCGCGACCAACGCCACGCTCGTGGCTAGCGCAATGGCTGCAATGGCAGCGAAGGCAGCGAAGGCAGCGAAGGCAGCGCCCATCGGCCATCCGAATGCGGAAGAGGGTGCGCCGGCACCGGCACCGGCTCGCGCGCCGCGCGGCGCACGCCAAGCGCCGAATAGCCAGCCGAGCGAACCGGGCCTGCGCCGCTCGTCATGCGGCGTGTGCGCCTCGCGTGAGGGCTCGGACGCTTGCTCGGGGCGGCTCGGCTGCGCGTGCCGCTGTGTCTGTGTCTGTGGCTGCGCCTGCTTCGTCGCATCCGCAACCGCTTCCTCGCCCTGCGTGGAGTGCGCCGGTTGCGCAACCGGCAGCGCCGCGACGATGCGCTCCCGCAATGCGTCGGGCGCGCGGAAATAATCCGCGGCGCGCGTGACGCGGCTGATGGCCTCCAGTGCTTGGGCTTCGCGCTGGCATTCGGCGCATGTCGACACATGCCGCTGGACACGCAGCGCTTCCGCAGCCGACAGCTCGCGGTCGATGGCGGCGCTAAGGAGCGGGCGGGCTTCATTGCAGTCCATCACGGCTCTCCTTGACGATAGTCTCGATGCGAGTGCGGCTTTCGTCGCGCAGGGGTGCGAGCAGCGCGGCGAGCTTGCGCCGGCCGCGCGCGAGGCGCGACATCACCGTGCCGATCGGCAAATCGGCGATGATCGCGATATCGCGATAGCTCATGTCCTCGAGCTCGCGCAAGATCAGCACCTCGCGATACTCGACGGGCAGGCTCGTCAACGCCTCGCGCACGAGGCGCGCATGTTCGCCTTGCAGGAGCAGCGCTTGCGGATCGGTGCAGGTCGAACACGCCTCGTCGAAGACGCTCGTGTCGTCGAGTTCATCGTCTAGCGGCGCGACCTCGAGTGAATGGGTGCGCCGGCGCCATTCCGTGTACCACGTGCGGCGCACGATCGCGAGCAGCCACGGCCGCGCGTTCTCGCCGTGGAATGAGTCGAAGAAGCGGAATGCGCGCACGAACGCTTCCTGAACGACATCGTCGGCATCGCCGGCATTTCCGCTGAGCCAGCGCGCGAGGTTGTATGCCGCATCGAGATGCGGCAGCGCGAGTTGCTGGAAGCGGCGGCTGCGCTCTGCCTCGCCCGCTGCGTTGCCCTCGCCGGGCGCAGCGCTCGCTGGTTTGTCGGTCTCGGCCACCGGGCGTGCCTCCTGGGTTGACCGCTGCCATACCGCGGATGCGCCGAGTTTATTCCTGCTCGGGTCGGTTGCGGCGAGCGGGGTATTGACGACGGTGAGCCGCGGCACGGTTTTAGTCGAATGTGGGGGCCTCATCCCTGGATACTCATCGCACAACGATCTTGCCGACCATCATCGGATGGATGCCGCAAAAGAAGGCATAGGTACCGGGCTTATCGAACACGGTCGAGAACGAATCGTCGGTATCGAGTGCTTGCGACGGCTTGAACGCCCCGGCCGCACTGACCACGATATGCGGCTCGTCGTCGCGATTCGTCCAGACGATGCGCGCGCCGACCGGAACCGTGATTTCCTTGGGCGAAAACGCGAAGTCGTGAATCTCGATGCGATAGGTTGGGGCGCTATTGCTTTGGGCCGCTGCATTGCCGGTATCGCTCGCTGCGGTGGCGGCTGAGCCGGCGAGACAAAGCGCCGTCGATGCGGCGAGGGGCGCACAAGCGAGCGCGCGCAGCAGCTTGCGCAAAGCCGAGGCTTCATGGCGAGCGGGAGCGAACGTTTTCATGAAAGTGCCTCGTCGGTCAGGGCGAGCGTGTGGCCCGCTCGGACATGGCGTACTTCACGCACGCCGAGATAGGTCGCGAGCTGGCCGGGCGGTACCTCCTTCAGCGGTCCTGGCCCTGGCCCCACACCGGGCGCCGGCTGAGGATAGGCCGTCGAGCGTGCGGTATAGAACGTGATTCGACCTTCGACCTTCTGCTGAATTTGATGGATGTGACCGTTCAACACGGTGACCGAGCCGAAGCGGCGCAGCATCGTCAGCGCTTGGCCCGCGTCATCGGTACCCCAGCCCCAGGCTGGGTAGAGCGACCACATCGGCATGTGCGCGAACACGACGATCGGCGTTTCCGGGGACCGCGCGGCCAGATCCTGCCGGAGCCACGCGAGTTGATCGGGCCCGAGCCAGCCCAGGCCGCCGCTTTGCAGATTCAGGACGTTGATGAGCGCGACGAAGTGCACGCCGCGATGATCGAAGCTGTACCAGCCGCCTTCCGTCTGTTTTTCGCCGAAGCGCTCGAAGAACGTACGGCCGTTGTCGCCGATGACGTCGTGCTCGCCGGGCACGAAGAACGTGCGCCGTGAGCCCGAGCCGCGCACGAGCTGGTCGACGGTGTCGAACTCGTCGGGCCGCGACAGATGGGTGAGATCGCCCGTATGAATGACGAAATCCGGTTGGACGCGTTGCGCGTCGATGCGCGCGAGGGCGGCCTTGAGCGTGCCCGTGACATCGGGGTTGGGCGCTTTCGTGAAGCCGATATGCGAGTCGCTGATCTGCACGAAACTGAAGGTGGCGTCCTCTAGCGCGTCGCTTGCGGTACCGGCGCCTGCATTGGCATCGCTAGTTCCTTCGGTGCCGAGCGTACGGGCCCGCAGTACGCCCGCATGCATCGTCCAAAGCGTGCCGGCGCCGGCCCAGGCCATGCATTCGAGAAAACGGCGGCGGCCGACCGCGCGATCGCCGCGGGAGTCGTGGTCATCGTGATCCATCTCGCTCTCCTTGAACCTCGAATAGAGCCCGCATTGCGCTGCGGGTTGGGGCGAGCGTGTTACGGCAACGCGGCCCTCGGCGAGCGTTACCCGGTCAATTCGATAAATATTCCCGCTGTCGACAAGAGCGCGGTTAAAGC
>CAYRLJ010000032.1:35781-40347 GCA_964425025.1 uncultured Burkholderia sp.
GTTACCCGGTCAATTCGATAAATATTCCCGCTGTCGACAAGAGCGCGGTTAAAGCAGGTTTAAGCGCGTACAACGCACGGGTCGAGCGGCGACTGCTTCGGAGTGAAATTTATCCGGGTATTATTGCGTCTTTTATTTAACCCGGGTATTATTCCGGCATTCATCGTACCTATCTGTGGAGCTTTCGATGCCGCATCAGCCCGAGCCGTGCTTATTCACGATTTTTGATGGCCATTGTCATTTGGCATCGGGGGCGCTCCCGACTGTTGCGTTGGCCGGCAGGCAAGCGGCCGCCGGAGGCGCCGCGGGACCCATTCTGATGTTCGATAACCGGACGGGGCGCTCGATCGACGTCGACACGCGTGGCACGGACGAGCAAGTGCGCGAGCGCTTGAGCCGGGAGCCGGGCGCCTGCGCGCCAATTGCGGCCGAAACGCAGGGCGATGAGCCGGCCAATGCGGGACAGGACGCGGCGCCCCGAGGTCGCGGCCGGCCCAAACTGGGCGTGATCGCGCGCGAAGTCACGCTGCTGCCGCGACATTGGGAATGGCTGGGCTCGCAGCCGGGCGGAGCTTCCGTGGCGTTGCGCAAGCTCGTGGATGAGGCGCGGCGCCGACATGCGCAACGGGACGAGAGGCGTGCCGCGCACGAGCGGGCCTATCACTTCATGTCCGCGATGGCGGGTCATTTGCCCGGCTTCGAAGAAGCGTCGCGCGCGCTCTTCGCCGACGACGCCACACGTTTCGCCACCCTCGTTGCCGATTGGCCTAACGACATTCGCCGCCATGCCGAATGGCTCGCATTCGGCGACGTGACGCGCCCGACGCCGGCCGCCGAGCCCAGCGCTTGAGCGGCCGCATCGCGGCGCCGCTTCGCATCGCGCGGCGGGCCTCATTTCGTCACTTCGGCTGGGCGCTGCTGGCCGGCGGCGTGCGCGCGATCGGATCGTGCGTCGGCTTGTTAGGGCGCTTGATCGGCATGTTGTCGGGATTGCGCGCGTTCGCGCCGCTTACGGGCGGTTGCGGCGGCTGAACCATGGATGCGCCGATATCCGTGGCCGGCTTTTGCGCCCAAGCCGTGCCTGCCGCGAAGGCGGCGGCGCAGGTCAGCGCGGTCAGCAACGCGGCGCGCATTGGTTTTCGCTCCATTGAGTCCATTGCAGCTCCTTCGCGTTCAAGCCGGGCTGCCCGGTGCCCATCGGGAGAAACAAGCTCGACAAAGTGATCGAGGGAATCGTTGCACCCGATCCACGAAATGCAAGGATAGGCGGCGGACCACGCATTCGCTTCGCGCGGCATCTAGGCTGGCAGTCGCCTCACCCGGCAGCAATTCGAAGACCTACTTTCCCCCCTCGGCTTCACGGGTAGCTGCCGCGCTCATCGCATCGCGCAGATGCGCTCCGATTTCGAACGAGCGAAGGCGCGCCGTATGATCGTAAATCTGAGCGGTAAGAATCAGCTCGTCGGCCTGCGTTTGGGCGATGATCGATTCGAGCGCCGCGCGCACGGTAGCGGGGCTGCCGACCGCCGAGCACGCGAGCGAATGCCGCACACCCGCCATTTCCATCTCCGACGCTTCGAATTGCTCCACGGGCGGCGGCAATTGTCCGGGCGTGCCGCGCCGCAGCGCGATGAATTGCTGTTGCAGTGACGTGAACAGCCGCTCGCCTTCAGCGTCGGTTTCGGCGGCGAACAGATTCACGCCCACCATCGCATAGGGCTTGGCGAGCGCGGCCGAAGGCTTGAACTGCGACCGATACACGTGCAGGGCGGTGAGCAGATGATCGGGCGCGAAGTGCGAGGCGAACGCGAAAGGCAGGCCGAGCCCCGCAGCCAGTTGGGCGGAAAACAGTGACGAGCCGAGCAGCCAGATCGGCACGTTCAGGCCGGCGCCGGGCACGGCGCGCAAGCGCTGGCCGCTTGCGGGTTCTGCGAAATAGCGCTGCAGCTCGACGACGTCTTCGGGAAACCGCTCGGCGCTTTCACGCAGATCGCGTCGCAGGGCGCGGGCCGTCGTTTGATCCGTGCCCGGCGCGCGGCCAAGGCCTAAGTCGATCCGATCCGGATACAGCGAAGCGAGCGTGCCGAACTGTTCGGCGATGACGAGCGGCGCGTGGTTCGGCAGCATGACGCCGCCCGACCCGACGCGGATCGTCTTCGTGCCACCGGCGATATGGCCGATCACGACGGACGTCGCCGCGCTCGCGATGCCGGGCATGTTGTGATGCTCTGCGAGCCAGAAACGCCGATAGCCCAAGCGCTCGGCGTGCTGAGCGAGATCGAGCGAATGGCGGAACGCGTCGGCGGGTGTTTTGCCGAGCGGGATAGGGGCGAGGTCAAGGACCGAGAACGGGATCATCGTCGAGAAGCGCACGAGGCGTTCGAACGCGCAGGCAACCATGGGCGCGAACGCTACGTAAACGGCAGCGAAGAAAAAGGAGAGGGCATTGTGCCAAACGGCCGCTATCCCCGCTGGCGGCGTGAAAGAGGCCCTTTGGGCGACAGGGGTAAGCGGCATCGGTCTCGCTCAATGCGGGACGCAGCCGACGTGCCTAGTAGTAGTCGTCTTCGCGCTGATGGCGAACCGCGAGAATCGTGACATAACGATTCTCTTCGTCGGCGCGATCGATCATGGCGTCACTTCCACCGTCGATCTCGAACAGCGCCACATATCCCGATCCGCCGAAAGAGAGGATCAGCTCCCGTAAGAACGGGTTCGAGTCGTCCACTTTGCGACAGGTGAATGGGAAACCGCGCAGCACCTCAGTTGCCTTGCGGATCGAATCCAGTGCCCGTTCCGCGGTCGCAACGTCACGTTCGAGCAAAAAGCCATACAACCTTTTCAGATCGTCACGTGCGCCGCGCGTGTATCGAACGACAAACGTCATCGCAGCTTTTGTCATCGCAGCTTTTTCGCGGCGCCCAGCATACCCTCGAGCTCGGCATGCACGACGTCCGCGTCGAAATATTCGTTGTCGCGCCGAGCCTGATCTCGCGCATCCAGCCCCCGCGCCACGAATTCGCGCTGCTTTTGTCGACGCGCCACCCCTTCGCGCAAGGCGGCTTCCATGAAAGCGGACAACGATTCGTTCTGGTGGAGCACGCTCTCGGCGGCCTGCCGCAACTCGGGATCGACGCGCAATGGCGGCATCGTCGCAGTCTTCATGGAAGTCCTCCCCAGCATCGCAAATGTAATGCAATAGTAGCATCCCGACGAAACCTATTTAAAAAACTCCTCCCCCCCTCCTTGAAATTGCGAAAGTCGGTCCATATAATTAGCACTCGCTGCACATGAGTGCTAACAAGTTCCGTCCGGGTCGCCATCCTGGCGGCCTCAACCTCAGCGTTCTTCAGTCTCAAACCAAGAGAGGAGTAAGCATGAACCTTCGTCCTTTGCACGATCGCGTCATCGTGAAGCGTTTGGATCAAGAAACCAAGACCGCCTCGGGCATCGTGATCCCCGACGCCGCCGCCGAGAAGCCGGATCAAGGCGAAGTGGTCGCGATCGGGCCGGGCAAGCGCAATGACAAGGGCGAGCAAATCGCACTCGACGTCAAAGTCGGCGATCGCGTCCTGTTCGGCAAGTACGCCGGCCAAACCGTCAAAGTCGACGGCAACGAGCTGCTGGTGATGCGCGAAGAAGACATCATGGCGGTCGTTCAGAAGTAAATTCCGTCCGGTCGATATTTCACAGAGAATTCAAGGAGTTACAAGATGGCAGCTAAAGACGTCGTATTCGGCGACAGCGCTCGCGCCAAGATGGTTGAAGGCGTGAACATCCTTGCGAACGCAGTGAAGGTCACGCTGGGCCCGAAGGGTCGCAACGTCGTCCTCGAGCGCAGCTTCGGTGGCCCGACGGTCACGAAGGATGGCGTATCGGTCGCCAAGGAAATCGAGCTCGAAGACAAGCTCCAGAACATGGGCGCGCAGATGGTCAAGGAAGTCGCTTCCAAGACCAGCGACAACGCCGGTGACGGTACGACGACGGCCACGGTGCTGGCTCAGTCGATCGTGCGCGAAGGCATGAAGTACGTCGCATCGGGCATGAACCCGATGGACTTGAAGCGCGGCATCGACAAGGCCGTGTCTGCCGCAGTGGAAGAGCTGAAGAAGATCAGCAAGCCCTGCACGACGAACAAGGAAATCGCGCAAGTCGGCGCGATCTCGGCGAACAGCGATACGTCGATCGGCGATCGCATCGCTGAAGCGATGGACAAGGTCGGCAAGGAAGGCGTGATCACCGTCGAAGACGGCAAGTCGCTGGCCGACGAGCTCGACGTCGTCGAAGGTATGCAATTCGACCGTGGCTACCTGTCGCCGTACTTCATCAACAACCCTGACAAGCAAGTCGCCGTTCTGGAAAACCCCTTCGTGCTGCTGCACGACAAGAAGGTGTCGAACATCCGTGACCTGCTGCCGGTGCTGGAACAAGTCGCGAAGGCTGGCCGTCCGCTGCTGATCATCGCCGAGGACGTCGAAGGCGAAGCGCTGGCTACGCTGGTTGTGAACAACATCCGCGGCATTCTCAAGACCGTTGCTGTGAAGGCCCCGGGCTTCGGCGATCGTC
>CAYRLJ010000033.1:0-39834 GCA_964425025.1 uncultured Burkholderia sp.
GTGTGGCAGTTGCACCAGGTCTACTCCGACGAAACGACGCACGAGTGGGTGCAGAAGGGTTGCCGTTCTGCCGGGATTGGCTGTCTCGAATGCAAGCAGCCCGTGATCGAAGGCATTTTGCGCGAACAGCAGCCGATGCTCGAGCGCGCGCAAAAATACATGGACGATCCAACGCTGCTGCGCGCGATCGTGGCCGACGGCTGCGACAAGGCCCGCAAGTTCGCGACCGAAACGATGCGCGACGTGCGCGAGGCGATGGGGCTGTCGTACTCATGACGGTCTTGCTCGCGTGCCGACCCTGGGGCGTGGGGCAATGAGCAGCGGCGGCCCGCGCGACACCCTGGGCGTCGCGCCGCTAGAGGGCGGGGGTGAGCCATCGCCGTGGATCGCGCGCTGGTCGCACCTCGTCGCGTCATGCGGCGCGGTGCTCGACATCGCGGCGGGCAGCGGGCGCCATGCGCGCTGGTTCGCGCAGCGCGGGCATCCCGTGGTGGCGATCGATCGCGCAGAGGCCGCGCTCGCCGCGCTCGCCGCGCTCGGCAACATCCCCGGTGTCGAGCCCGTGTGTGCCGACCTCGAAAACGGCAGCCCGTGGCCGCTTGCCGATACGCAACGCTTCGCGGCGGTCGTCGTCACAAATTACCTGCATCGGCCGCTGCTGCCGCTGCTTTCGCGGCTGTTGGCACCCGGCGGCGTTTTGTTGTACGAAACCTTCGCGCGCGGCAACGAAACGGTCGGTAAGCCTTCCAATCCGGCGTTCTTGCTCGCGCCCGGCGAATTGCTCGAAGCGGTGCGCGGACAGCTTACCGTCGTCGCTTACGAAGACGGCTACCAGCGCGTGCCGCGGCCCGCTTTCGTCCAAAGAATCTGCGCGGTGCAGCCGATTCAGTCCGCAACGCGAGATGCGGCCGAGGGTGCGGCGCTCGCGCGTTACGTTTTGGCCGGCTAATCCGCTACAATCGCGTTTTCACGTTTGAATTCATGGCGTTTCATGGCTAACGGCACATCCAGCGGCACCCAAGGCGGCCTGCGCATTCGCGGCAGCATTCCGGCGATCGTCACGCCGATGCTTGAAGACGGCGGGCTCGATCTGCCGGCGTTTCGCAAGCTGATCGATTGGCACATCGACGAAGGGACCGACGCGCTCGTCGTCGTCGGCACGAGCGGTGAATCGGCCACGCTGTCGGTCGAGGAACACATTCTCATGGTCAAGACGGCCGTGGAGCACACGGCCGGGCGAATCCCCGTCATCGCCGGCGCAGGCGGCAACTCCACCGTCGAAGCGATCGAGCTGACGAAGCAAGCGAAGGATATCGGCGCGGACGCCACGCTGCAGGTTGTGCCGTACTACAACAAGCCGACGCAAGAAGGCATCTATCGCCACTTCGCGAAGATCGCGGAATCGGTCGACCTGCCCGTGATTCTCTACAACGTGCCGGGCCGCACCGTGGCGGATATGTCGACGGAAACCGTTCTGCGCCTCGCGCAGGTGCCGGGCATCATCGGCGTGAAGGAAGCGACGGGCAACATCGACCGCGCGGCGCACTTGATCAAGGCGGCGCCGGCCGACTTCTCGATTCTCAGCGGCGATGACCCGACCGCCATCGCGCTGATGCTGCTAGGCGGGCACGGCAATATCTCGGTGACGGCGAACGTCGCTCCGCGCGCGATGAGCGAGCTTTGCAAAGCGGCGATCGCGGGCGATGCCAAGACGGCGCGCGAGATCCACTTCAAGCTGCTGTCGCTGCACAAGAACCTGTTCATCGAATCGAACCCGATTCCGGTGAAATGGGCGCTCGAGCAAATGGGGCGGATGAAGGGCGGCATTCGTCTGCCGCTCACGCCGCTCGATCCGCAGTGCCATGAGGCGGTGCGCTCGGCGCTCGTCGAAGCGGGCCTGCTCGGATAAATCGGCCGACGGCGGCTGGCCGCCGCCGCATCGGATTCATTGCATTCATCGACGTCGATACCGAGTCACGCGCTCAGCGCCGTCGCAGGCATGTGTTGCGAATCACGAAGGACCTCATGAAACGTTCCGCTTTCTCTATCCATGCCATCCGCGCGGCCGCGGTCGTGCTCGCGATCTCGACCCTTGCGGGCTGCGATACGCTCAACGACTGGTTCTCTACCGATCGAGTCGATTACAAGGCGACGGGTTCGGCGCCGCCGCTCAGAGTGCCGAACGATCTGAACGAGACCAAGACGCAACCGCAATACACGGCGCCGCCTACGAGCGCTGCGTTGGGCGGCGCGCCGGCGCGTAACGTGACGGTGGCCGGCAATTCGAGCGAAGGTGTACCGAACGCGCAAGATCCGCTCGGCATGCATATCGAGCGTGATGGCGATCGCCGCTGGCTCGTCGTCGACGGCCGCACGCCCGATCAACTGTGGCCGCAGCTCGAGGACTTCTGGAAAGCGAACGGTTTCGTGTTGAAGACCGATGTGCCAGCGACGGGCATCATGACGACCGACTGGGCCGAGAACCGCGCGAACATCCCCGACGATTGGTTCCGCCGCACGATCGGTCACGTCATCGACTTCGCTTACTCCTCGGGCACGCGCGATAGTTTCCGCACGCTCGTGGAGCGCGGGCAGAACGGCGCCACCGATATTTCGATCACGCATAGCGCGCTCGAAGAGATGCTGACGGGGCAGGACAAGGATTCCTCGCGCTGGGTCGAGCGTCCGCGCAACCCCGTGCTCGAAGCCGTGTTCTTGTCGAAGTTGATGGAGCAGTTCGGGCTGTCCGAGGCGCAGTCGAAACAATTGCTCGCCGACGCGCGGCCCGCCACGGCGCCGGCCACGATCGACACGAGCTCCGCCGCGACGCTCGATCTCGCCGACCGCTTCGATGTGGCTTGGCTGCGCGTCGGGCTCGCGCTCGATCGCACGAACTTCACCGTGGACAATCGCGATCGCGAAAAGGGCGTCTACTACGTTCGCTACGCCGATTCCACGCAAGAGCTGAAGCGCGATGGTTTGTTCGGCAAGCTGTTCTTCAGCGGCGCTACCAAGCAGAAGCCCGGCAAGGAATTTCTCGTCAACGTTCATCCGAATGGTACGGGCACGGAAGTGTCGGTTGTCGATGCCAGCGGTCAAGTCGATGTGTCGTCCGAAGCGAAAAACATCATTTCGCTCCTGCACGCTCAGCTGAACTGAGCTCTATTCCATGCGTTTTGCAAGCCTCGGCAGCGGTAGCGAGGGCAATGCCCTCGTCGTCGAGGCCGCCAGCGGTCACACCACCACACGCGTGCTGCTCGATTGCGGGTTCTCCGCAAAAGAACTCGAGCGCCGTCTAGCGCGGCTTCAATACGGCATCGACGACCTCGATGCTGTCCTCATCACCCATGAACACAGCGACCACATCGGCAGCGCACTGACGCTCGCGCGCAAGTGGTCGTTGCCGCTTTATATGAGCTGGGGGACGGCAAAAGCCGTCGGTGCCGATAGCTCGGATGTCGATTTGCACGTGCTATGGGGCGACGAGACGGCCTCGATCGGCGATCTTCAAGTGTTGCCCTACACGGTGCCGCACGACGCCCGGGAGCCGCTTCAATTCGTGTTCTCCGACGGGGCGCGTCGCTTAGGTGTCCTAACCGATGTCGGTACGTCCACTCCTCACATCGCGGCGATGCTAAGCGGCTGCGATGCGCTCGTGCTCGAATGCAATCACGACACGCGGATGCTGGCGACGAGCCGCTATCCGCAGTCGCTGAAAGCGCGCATCGGCGGAAATCACGGGCATTTGAGCAATGACGCGGCGGGGCAAATTTTGGCTGCGCTGGACAGGACCCGGCTTACGCATGTCGTGGCTGCCCATCTGAGTCAGCAGAACAATCTGCCGGAGCTAGCGCAAGCGGCGCTGGCGAGTGTACTGGGTGCGGCGAGCAATGAGGTCATGGTCGCATCGCAAGAGTTGGGATTCGACTGGCTCGGCTGCGGGGGAAATTAGGCGAGGGCAGCGATCGTGCGAAAAAAACGCCACTGACGACAGGCTGCGCGAAACGACGAACTCGTGAACTGAGGGACTGACGCACTGACGCACTGACGGACGTGAATCGCAACGGTTCGCGCAGGCAACAAAAAACCGGCTTATGGCCGGTTTTTTGTTGCCTCGTTGCAGGCAGACGCTTACTGGCTTGCGCCCGAAGCCGGAGCAGCGGCCGAAGCAGCAGCCTCCGAAGCAGCGGAAGCAGCAGCGCTTGCATCGCTCGCAGCAGCCGACGATTCGCTTGCAGCAGCCGATGCGCTCGAAGCAGCGGCGTTTTCCGAAGCAGCAGCAGCCGGAGCCGAAGCTGCCGTTGCGTCGCTAGCCGGAGCGGCAGCGTTTTGGTCGCTGCTCTTATTGCACGCAGCCAATGCAACAGCCGCCAACAGGGATGCTACGAGGAGGGATTTCTTCATGATCACGTCCTTTTATGGTTAAAGGTAAGCAACAGCGCGAAATAATACCGGTAATGTGCTTCAACACCAACCTGAGCCGCTGGTGGGACGCACATCAGAGCGTGAATCTTCCCCACGGCTTGGGCGGAAATTATATGCACTTTCGTACTGACCGTCGACAAACCAGGGTCAATAAGTTGCCTTTCTCATACAGAATTTAACCGTAATCGATAAGTTCGGGCGGTCAGCTTCATGGGGATGCGCCGACTCGTACCCAGCCGGCACAATACCACTCGTGCAGTAACGCTGTCATCGATCGATCGGCCGAGAGTGTTACAAAGCGTTTCCCTTCGATTCGTCGAGCATCGGCCAATTCGAAGAGCCATTTACGGCTGCGAGGAAGGGCCGATTCCTCACCGTTGATAAAGTAAGTTCGTGCGCCATAAAGAAACGCCGTCTTGTTATCGAGCCGAACGCCAGCTTCCTGCGCGCGTCGTGTGAACGCCGCTTCGGAAAGCGGCCGATCGGGCGCGTCGAATACGACTTGCGGCTTCGGCTCGCTCAAATAGCTGCCAAGGAACGAGACCACATCGCGTTGCGTCCACTTCATGCGTGCAAGGATCGCGCCAAGTTCGGCGACGAGCGCGCCCGGCAGTTCGGCAGGGTGCGCAACCGCGCTTTGATGGGGGTCACGATAAAGTCGTTCACCTGCCCGGGCGCGAGCGACGTTGCCGCGTTCCGCCAGATAGTACAAAAATTGGCCGACGAGCTCGTTTGCCGAGGGCGCTCGGAAGCCGATCGAACAGGTCATGCATTCGCCCTCCGCCACGCCGTCGTGTGCGATGTGAGGCGGCAGATACAGCATGTCCCCCGGTTCCAGCAACCATTCCTGCTCCGGCTCGAAGTGCTGTAAAACCTTCAAGGGCAATCCAGCTTTTAGCGTCAGGTCGCGCTGCGCCGAGATGCGCCAGCGACGTTTGCCATGCACCTGCAGCAGAAAGACATCATAAGAATCGAAGTGCGGGCCGACACCGCCGCCATCCGTCGCATAGGAGATCATCAGATCGTCGAGGCGGGCGTCGGGCACGAAGCGGAACATATCGAGCAGGGCGCGCGCGCGATCGTCGTGCAGATCCACACCTTGCACGAGCAGCGTCCACGCGCGGCGTTTCACGCTCGGTAGCGCGTCGAGCTCGAAGGG
Source organism: uncultured Burkholderia sp. (assembly GCA_964425025.1). Classification (GTDB taxonomy): domain Bacteria; phylum Pseudomonadota; class Gammaproteobacteria; order Burkholderiales; family Burkholderiaceae; genus Trinickia. The sequence goes on from CAYRLJ010000033.1 coordinate 5,585, forward strand.
GCCGTGCTCGAGGCTCCACTTGTTTCGCGCCTGTGAGATGAGCCGCGACTCCGCGTCGTCGCTCGCGGCGAGTTCGAACAGTTCGTCGCGCGAGAGGGGGGCGGTGATTTGGGGAATGGCGCCGCGGATGAGCAGCGGTTTTTTCTGCCAATAGCGTCGCATGAACTGCGACGGCGTGAGGCCACCCAGCAAGGACGTTGGCGTATCGGGCGAGGGAGGCGCAGCCAGCGTGGCAAGTGGGTCGCACGTGGCGGCCGTACCGGCCCGATGGTCGAGGGGCCGCTTGGGCATCGTATAATGGAACCGTATTTTGGAGACTCGAATGATGAAAATTGCAAAGAACACCGTTGTGTCGGTCGCTTACAAGCTCTCGGATGCCCAGGGCAACCTCATCGAGGAAAGCGACGAGCCGATGGTCTATCTGCACGGCGGCTATGATGGCACGTTCCCCAAAATCGAGGAAGAGCTCGATGGGCACGAGGCAGGCTTCCAAACGCAGATCCAACTCGAGCCCACGGACGCATTCGGCGAATACGATCCCGATCTCGTGAAGGTCGAGCCGCGTAACCGCTTTCCCGAGCCGATCGAAATCGGCATGCAGTTCGAGGGTACTCCCGAGGACGGCGACGACGAGATGGATTCGCTGATCTACACGGTCACCGATCTAGCGGAAGACAAGGTCGTGCTCGACGGCAATCACCCGCTGGCCGGTATGGCACTGCGGTTCGCATTGACGGTCAAGGAAGTGCGCGAAGCCACGGCCGATGAAATCGAGCACGCACACGTTCATGGCGCCGAAGGCATCGAAGTCGTCGATGAAGATGATGACGACGAGGAAGGCGAGGAAGGCGCTTCAGGATCCCCCACCCTGCACTGAATTCGGCTCCACGGGCTGGGGCGCGTCACGCGGCGCGGCCGGTGTGCTTGCGGGCGACACGGGCTTTGCCGGTGCGTTGCGCGTCGTCCCGTTGCTTGACGTATCGGGCGGCAGCAGCGGGGGCTCGAGCGGCGCGGATGCCGGCGGCGGCTCGGACGGCGGCGCCGGCAACACATATTGGATGCCAGGCAGCGGTTCGATTCCGGGCGGGGACACGCCCACACCCGATGACGGCGTTTGGGCTGGTGCGGCGGGTGCGGCGGGCAGCGTCGGCAATCTCTGCTGTACCGTCCGTACGCTGACGTGAAACGGCACGCGCCGGCCATCGTTCACGTCGAACAAGACCCATTGCGTCGAGGCGTCATGTGGCGCGATCGCAATGCGCGTCAAGTTGGCGACGCGCTCCCCTTTGTCGTTGTAAAGCGGCTGATCGATCGCGAATCCACCTGCCGGCGCATGCGTGCTGTGATGGATCAAGATGACCGGCCCGCGAAACGTGTGCGCGGCGTTCACCAAACTGCGTTTGAATTCGAGATAGCCGTCGGGCTTGCGATGCCGCGTGAAACGTAGCCATGGAAATCGATCGGCGTGCTCTTCATAGCGCGAGAAGTTGGGATCGGCCTCGATGAAGACGACGAGCGCTTTCGCGAGGTGCCGTTTGGCATATTCCGCCGCATGCTCGAGCCAGAACGCCGAGGCGATGGCGCGATCGTCGAACTCGCCGTTGCGCCCCCCAGCATCCGAATAGTGGTTGTTGCCGCCGACGACGTTGAGGCCGACGAACACCGTATCCCCATCCTCCCACCGAACGTTTTCGCGAAAGGCATGGAACCGTGCGACTTCGCTTTCGCGCGTCAACGTGAGCGTCGGCCGGCCGAGCGAAGTCGTGTCCGAAAAGAATGTCTGTCGCAGAAAATCAAGCCGTTCCGCGGCGTCATACCCGCCCGATCCGGCGCTCGCGCAATCGGTCCAATCGTGCTGGCCGGGAATCGAGACGAGGGGGATGGCCGACGCCGCGAGCAGTTGCTGACGCCGCTCGTAAAGCCCATCGGCGCAGCGCTCGTTGGCGCCTTTCACGTTACCGTCGTAGACGACGAACGACAGACGCGGATCGAGCCCGATGGCTTCGATTAAACGCTGCGCGGCGGGCTCGTCCGCGCCGCTTTTCATGACGCTGGAAACGACCGCGAACGCATAGCGCGTCTGCGCGGCGTGCACGGGCGCAGCTCGGCACGACACGCAGGCGATGGCCAGTGCGAGCGCTGCGATGCCGCGATGCGGATGCGCTCGCCGGCGTATCGTCACCGCTCGTACTCCTGGGCGCGGCGCTCATGTTCGGCGCCGGCGAGTTCACGCAACTCGTAGATCAAATCCAGCGCGTCGCGCGGGCGAAGCTCGTTCGGATCGATGTTCTTGAGCCGCTCGAGCGCGGGGTGGGAGAGTAGCGTGTGCGTGCCGCCGCCCTCGTCGCGCTCGTCGCCCTCGTTGCTCGAGTCATCTAGCGCATCCTCGGCATACACAGGGGCCGCGAATAGATCGAGCTGCGGCGTGGCCTGCGCGACCGACTGCTGCTCGAGATGCGCGAGGTGCTTGCGCGCGGCGCGAATCACGGCCGACGGCACACCTGCCAATTGCGCCACCTGCAGGCCGTAGCTCTGGCTCGCCGGTCCTTCGCTGACGGCATGCAGGAAGACGATCCCGTGTCCATGCTCGACGGCGGACAAATGCACGTTGGCCGCCTGCGCAAATTCGGTGGGCAACTGCGTGAGTTCGAAATAATGCGTGGCGAATAGCGTGTAGCAACCGTTGGCCGAAAGCAGATGACGTGCGATAGCCCACGCGAGCGCGAGGCCGTCGAATGTCGACGTGCCTCGGCCGATTTCGTCCATCAGCACGAGGCTGTGCTCGGTAGCGTCGTTCAGGATCGCGGCGGCTTCCGTCATCTCAACCATGAATGTGGAACGGCCGCCCGCGAGATCGTCGGCGGCGCCGATGCGCGTGAAGATGCGATCGATCGGGCCGAACCGCGCCCGCTGCGCGGGGACGTAGCTGCCGACGTAGGCCATCAACGCGATCAGCGCGGTCTGCCGCATGAAGGTCGATTTACCGCCCATGTTCGGGCCGGTGATCAAGAGCAACGTGCGCTCCCGGTTCAAGCGGCAATCGTTGCCGACGAACTGTTCGACTTGCGCTTCGACCACGGGGTGCCGCCCTTGCTCGATGTCGATGCCGCCCTCTTCGGAAAATTCCGGCGCGACCCAGCGCAGCGCCTGCGCGCGTTCGGCGAAAGCGGCGAGCAAGTCGATTTCGGCAAGCGCCGCGGCCACGCGCTGGCAGTCTTCGATGAACGGCAGCAGCGTCTGCAAAAGCGCGTCGTACAGCGCACGTTCTCGCGCGAGCGCGCGCTCTTGCGCCGACAGCGCTTTATCTTCGAACGCTTTGAGTTCGGGCGTGATGTAGCGCTCCGCATTCTTCAGCGTTTGCCGGCGGCGATAGTCGTCGGGCACCTTGTCCGTCTGGCCGCGCGTGACCTCGATATAGAAGCCGTGCACCTTGTTGTATTCGACGCGCAAATTGTTGATGCCGGTACGCGTGCGTTCGCGCGCTTCGAGATCGATGAGGAATTGCCCACAGTTCTCGGAAATGTCGCGCAGCTCGTCGAGTTCGCTATCGTAGCCGCGCGCGATCACGCCGCCGTCGCGCACCATCGCGGCAGGCTCTTGCGCGACGGCGCGGACGAGCAAATCGACGCAGCCGAGCGGCGGCTCTAGCGCGGTTCCGATACGTTCGAGCGCCGGCGTGCCGGCCGCCATCGCGGTGACGAGTTCGCGCAGGGCCGGCAGCGTGGCGAAGGTATCGCGCAGGCTCGACAGATCGCGCGGGCGCGCCGAGAGCAGCGCGAGACGGCCCGTGATGCGCTCGACGTCCGCGATTTTACGCAGCGCGCCGCGCAGCATATCGAGGCTCGTTCCGTACGGCGCATCGAGCAGCGCACCGATCGCTTGTTGGCGCGCTTGCGCGACGACGGCCGCGCGCGGCGGATGATGGAGCCAATGGCGCAGCAGGCGGCTGCCCATCGTCGAGCAACAGGTATCGAGCAGCGAGCACAGCGTCGGCGATTCGCCGCCGCGCAGCGTTTCGGTCAGTTCCAGGTTGCGACGCGTGGCAGGATCGAGACCGATGTATTCGGACTCGTTGTCCACTTTCAAGCTGCGCACATGACGCAACTGTTGGCCTTGCGTCGAAGCGGCATAAAGCAGGAGCGCACCCGCGGCGCCGCAGGCGCTCGTCAGCCCCTCTGCGCCGAACCCGTCGAGACTGGCGACGTTCAATTGATCGCAAAGCCGCTGCACGCCCGAGGCCACATCGAAGTGCCAGGCCGGCACGCGCGTGAGGGTGCCGGATGCGGTGCTTGGCATGGCATCGGCTGCGCCGTCGGCTACAAGCACTTCGGCCGGCCGAATCCGTTCGAGCGCCGCGGTTACGCCACCCGGCGCCACTTCAGCGAGCCGCAATGCGCCGCTCGCGAGGTTCAGCCAGGCCAGGCCGATCGCCGTGGTCACGCCGCGCTTGTTGTGCGCGGGACAGGCGGCGAGCAGATAGAGGTCGTTCTTATCGGAGAGCAGGGCGGCGTCGGTCAGCGTGCCCGGCGTGACGATGCGCACCACCTTGCGCTCGACGGGCCCTTTGGACGTAGCGGGATCGCCGATCTGTTCGCAAATGGCCGCCGACTCGCCGAATTTCACGAGCTTGGCGAGATATTGCTCGACGGCGTGATAAGGCACGCCCGCCATCTTGATCGGATTGCCGCCCGATGCGCCGCGCTGCGTGAGTGTCAGATCGAGCAGGCGCGCCGCTTTTTCGGCATCGTCGAAGAACAGCTCATAGAAATCGCCCATGCGGAAAAATAGCAGCGTGCCGGGATGATCGGCTTTGATACGCAGGTACTGCTGCATATAAGGCGTGTGCTTCGCGAGCGTTTGCTCAGGCACGGCTTCGACGCTGGATTCTGTTTTCATTCAATAAGTTGCTGAAAAACGTGTTCGGACATTTGCAAGCATTCGCTCCCGTTTTCTGCCCATGTTCCCGGTGTTTACGGGGAACGAAAAGGGACCTTCAGCGACCAATTCGTTGACTGTACTTCGAGCGCAGGTTCGCCGGCCATAGGCCGCACGGCCAGCGATATGCGGCAAGGGGGGCGGCGGGCGTTCCCAGTCCCCTTGCTCGGGGCCATCCATACGCTCGAAGCGAACGATGATCGTGAAAGCAGGCCTGGATTTGGCACTCATAAAGCGTCCTAAGCTCGGCGGAAGGCCGATTGGCGTCAATGCAAAGGGTGCCCTGGTGTTCGACGCGAACGTCGAAAACAAGTCCCATATTCTATTGGATTCGAACCGGATGCACCGTTCGGATCTGGGGTCGCGTCGCGCGGAAAAAACCCGCATCATCCGGTGAAAGGCGGGCGGCGAGAATCTCCGCGCGCTCGGCGAAGCCATCATTGCCGCGGCACGCGAGTTTTCTAGTAAAGGACCGCCGCTCTCGAGTTCTGATATGTCCGCGGCTCGGCAAACCAGCGTAAGTGGTGCGCATGGCCAGCATACGAAGCAATGCACTGGACGACCGCGCCGGCCGGTATATCGAGCGACAGTTGCCCAACGGTGTCGCCCGAGCGCTCACCCCATTCGGGCTTTTCCCTGTCGATGGTTTCGGCGCCAAGCTTCATTCCTTGATCATCGCCCGCAGATCGACGCGCCGCGCATTGACCGCGCTGCGCCGCTTCGCTAGCCAAATCATTGTGCAAACGAACCCGCCGAACGTCACGATGATCCACTGCACGGGCATGTTCGCGCGCAGCAGCAGCGCATAGGCGCCGAGCATCAACAGCACCGCGAGATTTTGATTGAAGTTTTGCACGGCGATCGAGTGTCCGGCCGTGATCAGCGTCGCCCCGCGATGCTGCAACAGTGCATTCATCGGCACGATGAAATAGCCGGCCAGGCCGCCCAGCACAATCATGAGCGGGTACGCGAGCAGGATGTACGCGGCGATGAAGTGGCTGCCGAGATGAACCCCGGCCGTAGGCGGGAACAGCCATTTGCCGTAGAACGCCATGGCGGCCGCGACGATGCCCGCCGCGATGCCGACGGGCAGGACCTTCAGCGAGCGCGCGAGCGGCACGAGCGCCGCGGCCGCGCCCGCGCCGAGCGCGATGCCGATGCCGGCCGCGCCTTGCATGAGCGCGGCCTTCGATAGCGTCAGCCCCAAATTGACGGCGGCCCATTTGAGCACGAGCAATTGCAACGTGACGGCCGCGGCCCACATGAGCGTCGTGACCCACAGGGCGATCTGCGCGAGTTCGTCGCGCCAAAGCAGATTGAAGCAATCGACGAATTCGCCAATGAGCCGCTGCGGCTCGCGCAGGCGGTTCGCGTAACGTGCGCCTGTATCGGGGATGCCGATGTTGATGAGTGCCGCCGCCGCATAGACGAGCATGACGGCGAACATCGCAAAGTGGGCGGCATTGTGAACGAACGCCCACTGCCTGCCGTTCAGAAGACGCTGGACATAGGGGCTAATGAGCGCGCCGCCGAGCGCGGTGCCGACGATCGTCGACAGGACTGTCGCCGATTCGAGCCAAGCGTTCGCGGCAACGAGCCGCCGCGCCGGCAACAGTTCGGTGAGGATGCCGTACTTGGCAGGGGAATAGGCGGCCGCGCCGATGCCTACTACGCCGTAAGCAATCATCGGATGCACGTTCGCGAGCATCATCGCGCAGCCGGCCGCCTTCAACGCATTGGCCGCGAACATGACGTGGCGCTTTTGTAGTGCATCGGCGAACGCGCCCGCGAACGGCGCGAGCACGACATACGAGGCCGTGAACAAGATCTGCAAGAGAGGCGTGAACCAACTGGCCGCGTGCGTCGCGGCGAGCAGCGCGATCGCGGCGATCAGCAGGGCGTTATCGGCGAGCGATGAAACGAACTGCGCGGCGATGATCGTGTAGAAGCCTTTTTTCATCCGGTCGGCCGAGCCATGCGCGCTCGGTAAAGAGGAGACGTGTAAGCACAAAAGGCGGCCGAGGCCGCCTTTGTCGAGCAGTGCACGCCTTTCGAATTAGGCGCGTTGGCTGTTCGTCAGTCGTTCTTTGCAGTGAGGCTGTACGGGCTCAAGATCGGCACCATCTGCGCGAAAATCTTAGGATTGCCCGCGACGATCTCGCCCAGCTGCAAGAATTCGGAATCGCCCGCGTAATTGCCGACTAGGCCGCCCGCTTCCGTGATCAACAAGCTGCCCGCCGCCATGTCCCACGGTGAGAGGCCTTGCTCGAAGAAGCCGTCTAGCCGGCCCGCCGCGACGTTAGCCAGATCGAGTGCGGCCGCGCCCGGGCGGCGCAAGCCCGTGCACGAACGCGTCATTTCGGCGAACAGGCGGCAATAGGCCTCGAGGCGGTCGTCTTCGCGGAACGGGAAGCCCGTGCCGATCAGGCCGTCGGCGAGGCGATCGCGCCGGCCGACGCGGATGCGGCGATCGTTCAAAAACGCACCGCGGCCGCGCGAGGCCGTGAACAGATCATTGCTATTCGGGTCGTAGACGACTGCTTGCGTCACGATGCCCCGATGCGCCAACGCGATCGAGACGCCGTAATAGGGCAGGCCGTGGATGAAATTCGTGGTGCCGTCGAGCGGATCGATGATCCAGACGTAATCGGATTCGTTTTCGGAGCGGCCGGATTCCTCGGCGAGGATCGCGTGGTCGGGATACGCGGTTTTGAGGGTATCGATGATGGCCGCTTCGGCCGCTTTGTCGACTTCCGTTACAAAATCGTTGTGCTGCTTCTTGCTGACTTGGATCAGATCGAGATCGAGCGAGGCGCGGTTGATGATTTGTCCGGCGCGACGGGCAGCCTTGACGGCAATGTTGAGCATCGGGTGCATAAAACGGGTTCCTTATGCCGCAGCGGTGCGAGCGCCGCCGCGATTGGGCCGAACCGCCCGAAATGCGCGGGCATTGGCGTCGACGAAAGCGAATTGAAGAAGAGCAAGGTGCATGCGCGCGAGAACGATGACTCCGCGCGCGAGCACGAATTATGCGATTTTACCCGAAGTCTGGACTCGGTTTGCTCGAAGCTTGGGATGAGGGCATGTTCCGCCCGCCGCGCGTCGCCCACGAAAGCGCGCGCCCGGTGCCCATAGAAGCGGCGAGCGCGATACCATATCGCGATGTGGGGCATCGCCCTTGTTTACCGCGTTTCGCTGACCTGATCTCGTTACCTTGAATCGTCCTACATCGCCTTCGTCGTCGGCCACCGTTCATACCCATGCTTCGGGCCCGCACGGCGGTTTCACCTCGACGCTTTTCGTCCTCGTCGAGCCTAGCCATCCGGGCAACGTCGGCGCCGCCGCTCGCGCGCTTAAAACGATGGGGTTCTCGCGGCTCGTCCTCGTCGCGCCGCGTCTGGCCCACGTGCAGACGGACCCTGAAGCGATCGCCATGGCGAGCGGTGCCGAAGACGTGCTGGCCTCCGCGCGCATCGTGCCGACGATCGCCGATGCGCTAGCCGGAGTAACGTGGTCCGTCGCGCTGACCGCGCGCATGCGCGAATACGGTCCGCCGCAACTTGCGCCGCGCGAGGCGGCGAACGAGGCCCGCGCGTATGCGCCGGGCGGCGACGTCGCATTCGTGTTCGGCAACGAGCGCACCGGGCTCTCTAACGAGCACGTCGAACGCTGCAGCGCGCTTGCTCACATCCCCGCCAATCCTGCCTACAGTTCGCTCAATCTTGCGCAGGCCGTGCAAGTGCTCGCTTATGAGCTTCGGATCGCGTATCTCGCGGACGAAGCGGCCGCGGCCGGCGCGCGCACCGATGAAACCGCCATTGGTATGCGCGCGCCGAACGACGACATCGAACGGATGTATGTCCACCTCGAGAACGCGCTCATCGCGCTCGAGTATCTCGATCCGGCCAACCCTAAAAAGCTCATGTCGAGATTGCGCAGGTTGTTTGCGCGCTCCGGTCTCGAACGCGAGGAAGTCAATATCGTTCGCGGCATTGCCAAGCACATCTTGCTCAAAGCGCACGGCGGCGATAAGTCGTCTTCCTCCTAACGTTAGGCGCCATGAGCCGCGCCACGGCGCAAAAAACCGAGAACTCGGCGCTAACGGCCGCCAAAGTCCCTGCTCGGCGCAGGGACGATCGTCATGCGTTCAGCGCCTATCGCATGATGCACCTACAATCGAACCGTTCCTCATAAGCAATTCGCAGGACGTCATATCGACGCGCCCGCCGTCGCGTCCATAGCAACGGTCTAACTTTTCAGCGAGCCCGATCATGCACAAGAGACTTCGCGAAGACATTGCCTCGATTCGAGAGCGGGACCCCGCTGCTCGCAATGCCTGGGAAGTGCTCACCTGTTATCCGGGGCTGCACGCAATCTTGCTTCACCGGCTCTCGCATCGCTGCTGGCTCGCGGGACACCGTTGGCTCGCGCGCTTCATTTCGCAGGTCGCGCGATCGTTGACAGGGATCGAACTTCATCCGGGCGCGACGATCGGTCGGCGCGTCTTCATCGATCACGGCATGGGTGTCGTCGTGGGCGAGACGGCGGAGGTCGGCGACGACTGCACGATCTATCAAGGCGTGACCCTCGGCGGCACGTTGCTCACGCGCGGGGCTAAGCGTCATCCGACGCTCGAGCGCGGTGTCATCGTCGGCGCGGGCGCGAAAGTGCTCGGGGGCTTCACGGTCGGCGAGAACGCGAAGATCGGCTCGAACGCGGTCGTGAACAGACCGGTGCCGGCCGGATGCACCGCCGTCGGCAATCCTGCGCGCATCGTCAAACCGGCCGATCCGAAACGCTCGCCCGAACATGCGGCGTTTTTCGCGTACGGCATCACGCCTAATGCAGAGGACCCGGTATCACTTGCGCTGCATGGGCTCATCGATCATGCATCGAACGAAAAGCAGCGCGTCGATGAGATCGTCGCCGCGCTCGAGCGGCTGGGCGCGCGGCTCGAGGCGCTGCAGAGCGTCGACGCATCGGCCGTGGATTTGCCGCGCCTGTCGGCGGCGATTCAGGGAGCGGTGGAGGCGCACGTCGAGGCCCCGGCGAGCGCGCGTTAAATTCGATCGGCGGTTGGCCGCGCAAGAGCGAGTTGACCCGCGAGTCGATCTATAGGCCGCTTCACAAGCCGATTCACAAGCCGATCCGAATTCGCGCTTGTGTGGGGCTTGTACGTCAATCGAGCGGAAGGGCGTGGATGCCTTCCGCGTCGATGCGCAGATAGCCACCGCGTCGTGTGCCGTGGTCGAAATCCCAATCGGGCAACACCCAACGCGTGCCGCTTATCTCTTGATGGCGCGCGGGCTTGTGCGTGTGCCCGTGAATCATCGTCGTCGTGTGGCTCGAGCGGAAAAGCGCCTCGACACTTTCGTGCGTGACGTCATAGAGCGGCGAGGGCGGACGCGTGCGACCTTCCTCGCTCGATGCGCGCATGCGTTCGGCCAGTGCATGGCGCCATTTAAACGGCCATGCGAGAAACATGAGTTGAGCGGCGCGCCACCGCGCGAAGCGCCGAAACGTTTGATACTTGCGATCGGCTGTGCACAACGCGTCGCCATGCGCCAGTACGATGCGCGCACCGAACGCGGTCATGACGAAAGGATCGGGTAGCCAGATCGCGCCGGCCGCCTTCATGAACCGTTTGCCGAGCAAAAAATCGCGATTGCCGTGCATCACGTACAAGGCGATGCCGCGTTCCGACAGCGTGTGCAGAATCGCGGCGATGCGTGCGGCGAACGGATCGGCGCGCAGCATGTCATCGCCGATCCAATACTCGAATAAATCGCCGAGCACGAAGACGGAGTCGGCGCTATCGGCTGTGAAGCGAATGAAATGCTCGAACGCGTCGACCGTGCGCGGAATCGACGTTGAAAGGTGCAGATCCGAGATGAGCAAGAGCGGCCGCGGCGCATGGGCTCGCGCGTGGCCGTGCTCGTGCGGAACGCTGGCCTCGACGTTGCGAGGCCCTGCGTCTTGCCGCGCCGAGATCCCCGAATCTCGGATAAGGCTCGTGTTCAATCGACCACGACCGCTTTCTCGATGACGACGTCATCGAGCGGCACGTCCTGATGGAAACCCTTCGAGCCCGTGCGGACCTTCTTGATTTTTTCAACGACGTCGAGCCCGTCGACGACCTTGCCGAACACGGCGTAGCCCCAGCCTTGCGGAGTCGGCGACGTGTGATTGAGGAAGTCGTTGTCGTTGACGTTGATGAAGAATTGCGCCGTCGCCGAATGCGGATCGTTCGTGCGAGCCATCGCGACCGAACCCTTGACGTTCTTCAAGCCATTGTTCGCTTCGTTGTCGATCGGCGCGTCGGCCGGCTTTTGGGTCATGCCGGGCTCGAAGCCGCCGCCCTGGATCATGAAACCGTCGATGACGCGGTGGAATACCGTGTTGTCGTAATGGCCTTTCTTGACGTAGTTGAGGAAATTCTCGACCGACTTCGGTGCCTTCTCGGTGTCGAGTTCGATTTTGATGATGCCGTGGTTCGTATGCAGTTCGACCATGATGGGTTCCTTTCTACTGTCTAAAGAGTCGGGCCGGCGCGGGCTGCGCCGACGGGAAAGCGGGTTATTTCGATACGACGGTTGCCGATTCGATCACGATCGGTTGTTGCGGCACGTCCGACATCGGGCCGCGCGTCGTGGTGGTCGCCGCCTCGATTTTCTTCACTACATCCATGCCCGACACGACCTTGCCGAATACCGCATAGCCGTTGCCGTCGGGATTGGGGTAGTCGAGCCCGGCGTTGTCGACGGTGTTGATGAAGAATTGATCCGTCGCCGAGTTCGGATCGCCCGTGCGTGCCATCGCGATCGTGCCCATCGCGTTCTTCAGGCCGTTGCGGCTTTCAAGTGCGATCGGCGCGCGCGTGGGTTTTTCCGCGTAGCTCGCCGTATAGCCGCCGCCTTGAATCATGAAGCCCTTGATCACGCGATGAAAGATCGTGCCGCTGTATTGTCCGGATTTCACGTAATCGAGGAAGTTCGCGACCGTCTTAGGCGCTTGCTCGGGGTAAAGCTCGACCTTGATGTCGCCGTCGCTCGTTTTCAGCAGCACTTGCGGGTGCGCGGCAGCGGCTTTCGATTGCGCGAAAGCGGGTGCGTTCGCGATGAGAGCGGCGCTGCCGAGCGCCAACCAGAAGCTTTTCATGAGTGTCCTCAACGTGGGAAAGATCGGAGCCGCGCCGCGCTAGCGCGACGGCGCGATGTAAGGCTGAGTGGGGAATGTTGCGTTCGAGCCGCCATATCCGACCCCCGGCGAATCGGCGCCCGGGATCGGGACCGTCAGGTGCTCGGCACGCTTGGCGGCCTTGGACGCGGGCGCGGAGGCGGGAACGGCCGCCGCGGGCGAGACGATCTTTTCGATGGCGGCCACGCGTTGCGCTGCCGAGTTGCTCGCTTGACCGAGACTTTGCGCGCGCCGGTACGATTGTTCGGCGAGGTGCAGATATAAATCGCCGAGATTTTCGTAGGCGAGCCCGTAGCTCGGATTGGCCTTCACGGAGGTCTCGAGTGCCATACGGGCGTCTTGATAGCGCCCATGCTTCGCGTAGAGCGCGGCGAGATTGTTGTACGGTTCGGGCAGCTCGGGATACAGCTGGGTCAGTTCGGTGAATTGACGGATGGCGTCGTCGTCGCGATTCAGGCGGGCGAGCACGGTGCCGCGCTTGAATTTGGCTTGAGCATCTTGCGGCTTCGATGCGATTCGCGCGTCGAGGTCGGCAAGCGCGGCGCTCCACTTTTCGGAGGCGATCGACTCGTCGATTTGCGGTGTATCGTCGCGCACCGCGGGCGCGTTTTGCGCACACGCCGTCACGCTCGTAAAAGCCGCGAGCGCAAGGCTCAGAACGGAAGCGGCGACGAGGGCCGCGCCACGGTGCGTGCGGCCGCTGGAAGGTTTCATAGGCTCGGGTCTGGATGTTATACTCCGGCCCATTCTAACAAAACGTTAGCCGGTTTCCTCGAACGGCAAACGTCCTTCCGCTAGTCGTGGTCGCCTTTCGCGCCGCTCGCCTCGAAGCACTCGTCGCGCGAAGAGATTCGCACCGCGCAAGCCGTTTGCGCTTCATTGCGGAAAACGAAACGCGCGTCGCCGAGTGCGGACCGCTCTCAGGGCTCACGCATCGTCTCTATGGAATCACTGCGCATCTACAACACGCTCGCGCGTGACAAGCAACCGTTCGTGCCGCGCCGCGCAGGTGAAGTGCGGATGTACGTCTGTGGCATCACCGTCTACGACTACTGTCATATTGGACACGCACGGCTGCTCGTGGTGTTCGATCTCGTGCAGCGTTGGCTGCGCACGCTCGGCTATCGTGTGACATACGTGCGCAACATTACCGATGTCGATGACAAGATCATCCGGCGCGCCGTGGAAAACGGCGAGACGATCAAGGCCGTCACCGATCGCTACATCGCGGCGATGTACGAAGATGCCGACGCGCTCGGTGTCGCGCGCCCCGATATCGAACCTCGCGCCACCGATTACATTCCCCAGATGCTGGGCATGATCGATAAGCTCGTCGCGAACGGCTACGCGTATCAAGCGACGGACGGCGACGTGAACTATGCCGTGCGCAAATTCGAGCGCTATGGCGCACTGTCGGGCAAATCGCTCGAGGATCTGCGAGCGGGCGAGCGCGTGCTCGCCAACGAGGCCAAGCAAGATCCGCTCGACTTCGTGTTGTGGAAGCATGCGAAGCCGGGCGAGCCTCCCGAGTGCACGTGGAATTCCACATACGGGCCCGGCCGTCCGGGTTGGCACATCGAATGTTCGGCGATGGGTTGCGAGCTGCTCGGCGAGCATTTCGATTTACATGGCGGTGGGCAAGATTTGCAGTTTCCACACCATGAGAACGAGATCGCCCAAAGCGAAGGCGCGACCGGGCAGACGTTCGTGAACTATTGGATGCACAACGGCTTCGTGCAGATCGATAACGAAAAGATGTCGAAATCGCTCGGCAACTTCTTCACGATTCGCGAAGTGCTCGCGAAGTACGATCCGGAAGTCGTGCGATTTTTTCTCGCCCGCGCGCACTATCGTTCGCCGATCAATTACAGCGACGTGCATCTCGACGATGCGCGCGCCGCATTGACGCGCCTGTACACGGCGCTCAAGGATGTCGTGCCCGATGGCGCGCCGCCCGATTGGAGCGAAGCGCACGCTGAGCGTTTTCGCGAGGCGATGAACGACGACTTCAATACGCCGGTTGCCGTGGCCGTGTTGTTCGAGCTTGCGACGGAAGTCAATCGCACGCGCGATGCAGGGTTGGCACGACAACTGCGCGCGCTGGCGGGCACGTTGGGATTGCTCGGCCGCGAGCCGCGCGCCTTTTTGCAGCAAGCGGCGGGCGCGCTCGAGGCCGTTGGCCTCGATGCAGCCGCGATCGAAGCCGCGATCGCCGAGCGCCAGGCCGCCAAGCAAGCGAAAAACTACGCCGAGGCAGATCGGATTCGGGCCGGATTGCTCGATGCCGGTGTTGCACTTGAAGACAAACCGGGCGGGCTGACCGAATGGCGCCGCGTATGACGACCGTGCATCGCACGTCGCGCTGATCGACTCGCCAGGCAGGAGGCAAGATGGCAACGGCCAGGAAGGCACCCGCACGCGCCAGTCGTAAAGACGACGCGCGCGTGGCCGAGGCAGCGGTATCCGCTGCAATGAATGAAAAGGCAGCAGCTAAGCGCCCCGCGGGCGCGAAGAAAGCGAGCGCGGCCAAGCCGAACGGCGCCGCCGCACCCGCGCAGGCGCAAGCGCCCGAGCCGGTCGCGATGCGTCCAGCGTACTGGAATCGCGCGTGCACGGATCTCGTCAAGCGTGACCGCATTCTTAAACGGCTCATCCCGAAGTTCGGCCCCGTCCACCTTGTGAACGGCAGCGATCCTTTCGTGACGCTCGCGCGCTCCGTCGTCGGTCAGCAGGTGTCGGTGCAAGTGGCGCAAACGGTATGGGAGCGCATCGAGGCAGTATGCCCGAGGCTCTCGCCGCAGCAATTGAACAAGCTCGGTCAGGAGAAGCTCGCCGCTTGCGGGCTATCGAAACGCAAGTCGGAGTATCTGCTCGATCTCGCGCAACATTTCGTGTCGGGCGCGCTGCACGTCGACAAATGGACGTCGATGGACGACGAAGCCGTGATCGCCGAACTCACGCAGATTCGCGGCATCGGGCGGTGGACCGCCGAAATGTTCTTGATCTTCAATCTGTCGCGCCCCGACGTCCTGCCGCTCGACGATCCCACTCTGATCCGAGCGATCAGCGTCAATTACTTCAGCGGCGAACCCGTCACGCGCAGCGAAGCACGCGAAGTGGCGGCGAATTGGGAGCCGTGGCGCACGGTGGCGACGTGGTACATGTGGCGCAGCCTCGAAGGGCTCGCCGAATAAGCTATCGCTCTTTTTGATCGATAGTTTTGCTCGATCTCAAGCGAGGCGCGGACGGTTAGAATACGCGCTGCCGCAGGATTCTAGGAATGAACATATGAAAACGACCTTTCTGGATTTCGAACAGCCCATCGCGGAGCTTGAAGCGAAAATCGAAGAATTGCGCTTTGTGCAGGATGACTCGGCTGTCGATATTTCGGAAGAGATCGAGCGGTTGTCCAAGAAGAGTCAGCAGCTCACGAAAGACCTTTACGCGAATCTGTCGCCGTGGCAGGTGTCGCAGATCGCCCGACATCCGCAGCGCCCGTACACGCTCGACTACGTGAACGAGCTGTTCACCGATTTTCATGAATTGCATGGCGACCGGGCGTTCGCCGACGACCTTTCGATCGTCGGCGGCTTGGCCCGTTTCAATGGGCATCCGTGCATGGTGATCGGCCAACAAAAGGGTCGTGACACGAAAGAGCGGGCGGCGCGCAATTTCGGCATGCCGCGCCCCGAGGGCTATCGCAAGGCCGAGCGGCTGATGCGTTTGGCCGAGAAGTTCGGCCTGCCGCTCTTCACGTTTATCGATACGCCTGGCGCGTATCCGGGCGTCGGTGCCGAGGAGCGCGGGCAATCGGAGGCGATCGGCCGCAATCTTTACGTCATGGCCGAACTGAAAACGCCCATCATCGCGACGGTGATCGGCGAGGGCGGTTCGGGCGGCGCGCTGGCGATCGCCATGGGCGACAGCGTGTTGATGCTGCAATTCTCGACATACTCGGTGATTTCGCCCGAGGGCTGTGCGTCGATTCTCTGGAAGAGTGCGGCGAAGGCGCCCGAAGCGGCGGAAGCGCTCGGTTTGACGGCGCATCGCCTGAAGGCGCTCGGCCTCATCGACAAAATCGTCAACGAACCGCTCGGTGGCGCGCATCGCGACGTGAAGGGCATGGCGGCGCTGCTGCGCCGTGCGCTGGCCGACACGCTGCGCCAGTTCCAAGGCATGAGCGTGGCCGATCTGCGTCAGCGCCGTTTCGAACGGCTCATGGCCTACGGCAAGTTCAAGGAATCGTTCCCGGGGGCGTAAGCCGCCGGGCGTCGCGGTTCGCCGCGCTGTGCGTCCATGCCCCTCGATTTCTCCCTGACGTGACTCCTTCCGTCGATTCCACCGCCGAGCGCATCGTTCTCGATGCCCTCGGCGGCGCGCTTTCCGGTGTGCCGTCGGACGCGATCATCGCGATCGCTTACAGCGGCGGGCTCGACTCGACCGTGCTTCTCGACGCGGCTGTGCGGGTGGCGGGTGCTGCGCGTTGCGTGGCGCTGCATGTTCATCATGGGCTCAGTCCAAACGCCGATCGTTGGCTTTCGCACTGCGAAGCTTCGGCGATCTTGATGGGAGTGCGTTTCGAGTCCGATCGCGCGCTTGTGCGGCGAGAGAGCGGTGAGAGCCTGGAGGCGGCCGCGCGCGAGGCGCGTTATCGCGCGCTCGACGCGATGTGCGCGCGGCAGGGCGCCGCCATGCTGTGCCTCGCGCATCATGCCGACGATCAAGCCGAAACCGTCCTGCTTCAACTGCTGCGCGGCGCCGGTGTCGCGGGGCTCGCGGCGATGGCACCGCAGCGGACGGACGAATCGTCGGCCGTGCCGCGTGTACGCCCCTTTTTGCCCTTGCTGCGCGCGCAGCTTGAACGGTATGCGCATCTGCGTGGGTTGCGTTGGATCGAGGACGAATCGAACGCGGACACGCGCTATGCGCGCAACGCATTGCGGCACGATGTCATGCCGACGTTGGCCACCCGTTTCCCCGGTTTTCGCGATGCGCTCTCGCGCGCGGCTCGCCATGCGGCTACGGCGCAGCGGCTGCTCGACGATTTGGCGCGCATCGATTTGCGCACGATCGCGCGCGACGATGGCGCCGCGTTGTCGCGTAAGGCGCTGACCGCGCTCGACGATGCGCGCGCGACGAACGTCATGCGTGTCTGGATTCGCTCGGCGGCGTTGCCCACGCCGTCAGCGGCGCGGCTCGCCGACATGCTGCGGCAACTGCGCGAGGCGCGCGGCGGACACGGGCTTAGCGTCATGCACGGCGGCGCCCGCTTGCGGATGTATCGGGACAAGATCTACTGGGAGAAGCGCGCGCCCGAGCGAGTGTTGCCTCGCGAGGCGCGAGATGAGCCGGTCCTTGTTCCGAGCGCGGTGTCACTGCAACTATCGCAATCGGACGGCGGCATTGACCAGTCTACCGACGCAGTCATCAGCGCGCGAGAGGCCAAGAAGTGTGCGCAATCGCTTGCGTGGAGCGGCCAGGAAGTCTGGCATTTGCCGCAATGGCGCGGGTCGCTGATGTTCTTGCCGGTGGCCGATGACGATACGGGCCCCGATACCGTCTCGGCCGCATTGTTGGCCAGCGCGCCGCTCTGGGCGCGCTCGCGCACGGGCGGTGAGCGGATGCAGCGCATGCCGGGCGGCGCGGCGCGCACGCTGAAGAACTTGTTTCAGGAACTGGGGGTGCCGGCATGGGAGCGCGACGTGCCGCTCGTTTATGTCGGCGACGCGCTGCTGTTCGTGCCCCGCGTGGGCGTAAGCGGCGCGGTCGAACAGGCGCTGCCGCTCTCGAAGCGCCGCGGCGAGCGCAGGCGGCTCGAGTGGCGCTTGGATTTGCTGATCGCCTAACGAAACAATCTAACGGCGTTCGAGTGGCTTGGCTTCGCTCGGCCCGATGCGGACGGTAGGCGTAGGGTAGGCGGGGCGCCCCATGGCGTCGCGCCCGATTGACACCGCGGCCCCCGTACGCTTGTTTTTTCCGCGTTGATCAAGTACGCTCGAAGGCTCGCCCGATCCGCTTTCGCAGCCGTTTGCGCGCATTTTGCGCATTCGCCGCCTGTTTGCCGCGCTACCCGCGCTCGCGATAGGTTTGCGCAGCAAGCGCTTCGCATCTGGGCAATCCGCACACGCTGCATTTATCGCTTTCGCAGCCATCCTTCGTCGTCGTAGCGCTCACGAGGCCGCGAGACCGAACGGCAGTCTTGCGGTTCTGCTCTTGGCGCGTCGGCGCGGTTTCTCCTCCAGTTCAGAACGACAATGGCACTCATCGTACATAAATACGGCGGCACTTCGATGGGCTCGGTCGAGCGCATCAAGAATGTCGCCAAGCGCGTCGCGAAATGGCACAAGGCTGGCCACAAGATGGTCGTCGTGCCTTCGGCGATGTCAGGCGAAACCAATCGCTTGCTCGGGCTCGCTAAAGAGATCACGAGCCAACCGAGCCCGCGGGAACTCGACGTCATTGCGGCGACGGGCGAGCAAGTCAGCGTGGGGCTTTTGTCGATCGCGCTGCAAGAGATCGGCGTCGAGGCCGTGAGCTACGCGGGCTGGCAAGTGCCGATCAAGACGGATAGCGCGTTCACCAAAGCACGTATCAGCGACATCGACGACGAGCGCGTGATGCGCGATCTCGATGCCGGCAAGGTCGTCGTTATCACGGGTTTTCAGGGTGTCGATCCCGAAGGGCACATCACCACGCTTGGCCGTGGCGGCTCCGACACGTCGGCTGTGGCCGTTGCGGCGGCGCTCGAAGCGGACGAATGCCTGATCTTTACCGACGTCGACGGCGTGTACACGACCGATCCGCGCGTGGTCGAAGATGCGCGACGGCTCGATCGCGTCACCTTCGAGGAAATGCTGGAAATGGCCAGCCTCGGTTCCAAGGTGCTGCAGATCCGTTCGGTTGAATTCGCGGGCAAGTATCGCGTGAAGACGCGTGTGCTTTCGAGCTTGACCGACCCGATGATTTCGCTCGAGGACGAAATGAAATCGGGCACGCTGATCACTTTTGAAGAAGACGAGATTATGGAAAAAGCAGTTATCTCCGGCATTGCGTTCCAACGCGACGAAGCCCGCATCGCCGTGCGCGGCGTGCCCGACAAGCCGGGCATCGCTTATCAGATTCTTGGCCCGGTTGCCGATGCGAACATCGACATCGACATGATCATTCAAAACCAGAGCGTGCACGGGAAGACCGATTTCACGTTCACGGTGGGCCGCGGCGATTACCAACGCGCGATGGACATCCTTCTGAATCATGTGAAGGCCCATGTGAGCGCCGAGGAAGTGGTGGGCGATCTGCGTGTGTCGAAGGTGTCGGTGGTGGGCGTGGGCATGCGCTCGCATGTCGGGATCGCGAGCAAGATGTTCCGCACGTTGGCGGAAGAGGGCATCAACATCCAGATGATCTCGACATCGGAAATCAAGATTTCCGTGCTGATCGACGAGAAGTACATGGAGCTCGCCGTGCGCGCGCTGCATAAGGCGTTCGAACTCGATCAGGCGTAAGCGCCGGGCGTTTTTGACGGGTTGTAGGCGGGTGTGGCCGGGTGTGCCCGGGTGATGGCGGCAAGCGTTGGACGAATCGGCGATGTAGCGAGAAAATTTGCGCCGGATGATTTGACCTTCGTAACCATTCCCGTTAATATCTTGGTCTCGTTGCGCTGCCTCCCGGCGCAACGTAAAGTTTGGGAGACGTGGCCGAGAGGTCGAAGGCACTCCCCTGCTAAGGGAGCATCTGGGCCAAAACCTGGATCGAGGGTTCGAATCCCTCCGTCTCCGCCAATAGGCGGTGACAAAGCCCCGTAAGTTCAAGGACTTACGGGGCTTTTGTTTTTCGGCCCATCAGCAGGCCCATCACCGTGCGCTGGCTTGTCCCATACAAGGGACCTTCGTGCGTCGATACTCGGCCAGGAATCGTTCGAGGTTCGTCGGTGTATCCGGTGTCATGCGATTGATGCGTGACACCGAAACGAAGAGTTTATTTTTGGAATAGAGCCCTTGCGTTAGATTGGGACCGATCGACACGGTATAGTGTGCTGGGTAACGAGCAGAGAGACCGCTCACGATCACGACGCGCAGCCCGTCGTGCAGGTCTTCCTTCCCCCATCTCGTTTGCCAAGCTCGAAAGATCGCCATCCCCGCGACGACAACACCAGTAAACGACGCTACAAACCGGCCATATTTTTCACGCTATAATCGCCGCCATGAAATTCCTCCGGACATTGTTCCTGTTGCTGCTCTGCGTTGCGCTACCCGTCAGTGGGCTGGCAGCGAGCGGGCTGACGGGCGCGTGTCCGATGCAGATGAGCATGGGCGCAGGTGAAAGCGGCGCAATGTCCTCGGACATGTCCGGCTGCGAAAACATGAAGTCTGCACCGGTCGGGAAGACCAAAGGTTTTTCCTGCAAGGTGACGGCGCAATGCCAGATCGGTAGCCTCTATCACCCGGTCTCCAGCACCGAGGTGACCCGTCCCGCCGGGCGCTCCAGCCCCGTCGTTTTCCACTACGCACAGTCGCTGCCCGTCCGTGAGCCGGCCGGTTTCTGGCGACCGCCCCGCGCAATCTAACCCCCTAGCAAGTTCGCCGCGTTCGCGGTGAGGTCGTCCTGCGTCCAGGACGTGATTCCCTATGGGATTCGACCTTTGGGGTTAGAACATGTCTTTAACATTCGGCATACCGTCGTTACGGCGTGCAACGGTGCACGCGCGCACGCTTTTCGCATTGCTCGCCTTTGCGAGTGTGGCAGCGCACGCCCAGCAGGCAGCACTCACACTTGATGCCGCACTGCAATCCGCGACGGACCGGTCCGCTGCGATCCAGGCCGCGCAGTCATCCGTGCGAGCCAGCTCAGAGGCGGTCATCAGTGCCGGCCAGTTGCCGGACCCGATGCTCAAGGCTGGCGTCGACAATCTGCCGGTGAACGGACCGCAACGGTTCACCATCGGCCAGGATTTCATGACGATGCGCCGTATCGGCATCGAGCAGGAGTGGGTTTCGCCTGAAAAGCGCCGGCTACGGACGGCGCTGGCGAACCAGGTCGTCGACCGCGAGCGCTCGGGCTATCTCACGCAATTCACCAACGTGCGTCAGCAGACCGCGACCGCGTGGCTGAACGCGGCTTACGCAAAAAAAACGGTGTCGTTGCAGCAGGAGCTGATCATGCACATGACGCATGAGCTTGCGGCCACGCAAGCCTCCTACCGGGGTGCAAAAGCCTCGGCGGCCGACGTCACGCAAGCCCAGTTCATGCTGGCGCAGACGCAGGACCAGTTGCTCAAGTCGCAGCAGACCTTGCAGACCGCACTGATTGCGCTGTCGCGATGGACGGCCGCACCGGTTACTGACGTAGCCGGCGAACCGCCGGCGCCCCAGTCTTTCGTTACTTCCCTGCCGCCCGAGGAACTGCGGTCCGTGGAGCCGGCGCTCATCGCGGCTTCTGCAGAGATTGCCGTTGCTGATGCCGACACCGCCGTCGCGAACAGCAACCGCAGCCCCAACTGGACGTGGGAAGTCTCATACCAGCAGCGCGGCGGGGCGTACTCGAACATGGTGTCGGTTGGCGTCAGCATCCCGCTGCCCATCCATCGCAAGAACTACCAGGACCGGGACGCCGCCGAAAAAGCGGAGCTCGGGACCAAGGCGCGCCTGATGTACGAAGACACCCAGCGGCAGGTCGAAGCAGAGGTGCGGACGTTGTCAGCCACACTGGCTAACGGCCGCGAGCGCATCGCCAGCCTCAATCAGGCCTTGCTGCCGGCGGCCGGCCAGCGTGTGCAACTGGCGACGGCGGCGTACAAGGCCGGCACGGGCTCACTCGCCGACACATTCGCTGCCCGACGCGGGCAACTCGATGCGCAATTGCAGGTGCTCGACCTCCAGCGTGATGTATCCCTGACGTGGGCGCAGCTGGAATACAAGGTCGTGCCCGCCACCATGTCCGCCGCTCAGTGAAGGAGAAAGCTATGGAAAAGAAACAACTGGTGCGCGCGGTTCTGGCTGTGTTTGCCGCTGCCGTGCTAGTGGGTGCAGGTTATGTTGCAGGCACGCATCGCGAGGCGATGGGGGGCAAAAGCGCTGTCGCGGCTACACCGTCGAGCGACAAAATCGACCCGAAAACGGGCCGCAAGGTGCTGTACTGGCACGACCCGATGGTGCCGAACCAGCACTTCGACAAGCCGGGCAAATCGCCTTTCATGAACATGCAGCTCGAGCCGGTCTATGCGGACGAAGGCGGGTCGAGCGGCATCAGGATTGACGCGGGGCTGCAGCAGAATCTGGGCATTCGATACGCGACGGTACGGCGGCAGGACACAGCTGAAAGTTTCGATGCGGTGGGCACGACGCAGTTCGATGAGTCGATGGCGGACGTCGTGCAGTCGCGGGTGACGGGCTACATCGACCGTCTCTACGCGAGCGCCCCGATGCAGCGCGTGGCGAAGGGCGCACCCATTGCGTCGCTCTTCGTTCCCGACTGGCTGGCGCCGCAAGAGGAATATCTGGCGCTGAAGCATGGCGCCGTGGATGACAGCATGCTGGCCGCTTCCCGGGCGCGCATGCGGGCAATGTCGATTCCGGAGGGCGTCATTGCCAGTCTGGACCGGACCGGCAAGGCGCAGACGCACGTCACGCTGTCCGCGCCGGAAACCGGCGTGCTGACCGAACTCAATGTGCGCGATGGCGCGATGGTGTCGCCCGGCCAGACGCTGGCCAAGGTGTCCGGGCTGAGCAGACTCTGGCTCATCGTCGAAGTGCCCGAGGCGCTGGCCCTTCAGGTGCGGCCCGGGATGACTGTGGACGCGGTGTTTGCCGGTGACCCGACGCAGCACTTCACGGGACACATCCGCGAAATCCTGCCTGGCATCAGCACGAGCAGCCGCACACTGCAGGCGCGTCTGGAAATCGACAATGCCGGGCTGAAGCTGACGCCTGGGATGCTGATGCGCGCGCGTATCGGCGCAACGAAAACCGTGTCACGTTTGCTGGTGCCGTCCGAAGCGGTCATCACCACTGGCAAGCGGTCCGTCGTGATCGCCAGGAACAGCGACGGGCGGCTGCAACCCGTCGAGGTCACGGTCGGCAACGATGCCGGCGACAGCACGGAAGTGACAGGCGGATTGACGGAAGGTCAGCAGGTCGTCGCTTCGGGCCAGTTCCTGATCGACTCCGAAGCCAGCCTGAAATCGGTGCTGCCGAAGCTGGAAGGCGCCGCCGCGCCCAGCGGCGCGGCGTCTGCAACGTCCGCGGCGGTGCCAGCCTCCGGCGCTGCCGCGACCGCTGCCCAAACCTACGAAACGACCGGCAAGGTTGAAAAGGTTACGCCTAGTGACATCACGTTCTCGCACCAACCCGTGCCGGCACTGGGCTGGGGTGCAATGACGATGACCTTCGGCAAGCCGTCGCCGACGGCTTTCCCGGACGTCAAGGCTGGCGAGGCCGTGCATTTCGTCTTCAGGCAGTCGGATGACGGATACATGCTGACGAAGGTCGAGCCAGCCGGAGGTGCCAAATGATTGCCCGCCTGATTCGCTGGTCGATCCACAACCGGTTTCTGGTGCTGCTCGCGACCCTGATGGTCACAGCCTGGGGCGTGTATTCATTGACCGAGACCCCGCTCGATGCGTTGCCCGACCTCTCGGACACGCAGGTCATCATCAAGGCGTCCTACCCCGGCAAGGCGCCGCAGGTTATCGAGGATCAGGTGACCTATCCGCTCACGACGACGCTTCTCGGCGTGCCGGGCGCGAAAACCATCCGTGCGTACTCGTCGTTCGGCGACGCGTTTGTCTACGTGCTGTTCGACGACAAGACCGACCAGTACTGGGCACGCTCACGCGTACTCGAATATCTGAACCAGGTGCAGAGCCGCCTGCCGCAGGGCGCGACTGTGTCGCTTGGGCCGGATGCGACCGGTGTGGGCTGGGTGTACGAATATGCGCTGGTTGACCGGACGGGCAAGCACGACCTTGGTCAGCTTCGTGCACTGAACGACTGGTTCCTGAAGTTCGAACTGAAGTCAGTGCCGGACGTTTCGGAGGTCGCGAGCATTGGCGGCATGGTTCGCCAGTATCAGGTCGTCCTGGACCCGGACAAGTTGCGTGCCTACAACCTGACGCAGGCCACCGTCGCGGATGCGCTCAGCAAGGCGAACCAGGAGTCGGGTGGTTCCGTGGTGGAACTGGCCGAGTCCGAGTACATGGTCAGGTCGTCCGGGTATCTGCATTCACTGGATGACTTCCGCAACATCGTGCTGCGCACCAACGACACGGGCACGCCAGTCCTGCTTGGAGATGTTGCTCGTATCCAGATCGGGCCGGAGATGCGCCGCGGCATCGCCGAGCTGAACGGCGAGGGCGAAGTGGCTGGCGGCGTGATCGTGATGCGCTCCGGCAAGAACGCGCTGACGACCATCGATGCAGTGAAGGCGAAACTGGACGACCTGAAGCGTTCGCTGCCGGCTGGCGTTGAGGTTGTGACGACCTACGACCGCTCCCGGCTCATCGAACGCGCGGTCGACAACCTGAAGGACAAGCTCATCGAGGAGTTCATCATCGTCGGGCTCGTCTGCGCGGTGTTCCTGTTCCACCTGCGAAGTGCGTTCGTCGCGATCCTGTCGCTGCCGCTCGGGGTGCTGGCCGCGTTCATCGTGATGCGCTATCAGGGCGTCAACGCGAACCTGATGTCGCTCGGTGGTATCGCGATTGCCATTGGTGCAATGATCGACGCTGCCATCGTGATGATCGAGAACGCTCACAAGCACCTTGAAGCGTACGAATACGACCATCCGGGCGAACCCATCACGACGACACAGCGCTGGGAGCTCATCGCGACATCGGCGGCAGAGGTGGGGCCGGCACTGTTCTTCTCGCTGCTCATCATCACGCTGTCGTTCATCCCGGTCTTCTCGCTGGAAGGACAGGAAGGGAAGCTGTTTTCGCCACTGGCATTTACCAAGACGTACACGATTGCCGCTGCGGCTGGCCTGTCGGTGACGCTTGTGCCGGTGCTGATGGGCTACCTCATTCGCGGCCGGATTCCGCACGAGAACGCCAATCCGATCAATCGTGTGCTGATCAGGCTCTACCGCCCGCTGCTGGAAGCGACGCTGCGGCGGCCGTGGGTGGCGATCGGGCTGGCGGTCGTCGCGCTCGCCATCACGCTGATTCCCGTGTCGCGGCTCGGTGGCGAGTTCATGCCGCCGCTCGACGAGGGCGACCTGCTCTACATGCCGACGGCGCTACCGGGTATCTCGGCAGACAAGGCGGCCGAACTGCTGCAGCAGACGGATCGCCTGATCAAGACAGTACCGGAGGTGGCCACCGTATTCGGCAAGTCAGGCCGCGCGGATACGGCGACCGACCCTGCGCCGTTCGAGATGTTCGAGACCACCATCCAGTTCAAGCCACGCAGTGAGTGGCGCCCCGGCATGACGCCGGAGAAGCTGGTCGATGAACTCGATGCGCGGGTGAAAATTCCAGGCCTGTCGAATGTCTGGGTGCCGCCGATCCGCAACCGGCTGGACATGCTGTCAACCGGCATCAAGACGCCCGTTGGGGTCAAGATTTCCGGCGCGGATCTCGGGCAGATCGACAGGATTGCCACGCAGGTCGAGGCTGCGGTGAAGAACGTGCCAGGCGTCACGTCAGCGCTAGCGGAACGGCTGAACGGCGGGCACTACATCGACGTCGACATCGACCGGCTGGCGGCGGCCCGCTACGGCCTGTCGGTCGCCGACATCCAGTCGGTCGTTTCATCGGCGGTCGGGGGAGACAACGTCGGCGAGGTCATCGCAGGTCGCGAGCGTTTCCCGATCAATATCCGCTATCCACGTGAGGTCCGGGACTCGGTCGACAATCTGCGCCAGTTGCCGGTTGTGACGGACCGGGGCGCGCAGATCACACTGGGCGACGTCGCTGCCATCAGGATTGCCGATGGCCCACCCATGATCCGCAGTGAAAATGCGAGGCTGTCGGGCTATGTCTACGTCGACATTCGCGATACGGACCTGCAATCGGCAGTGAAGGCGATGCAGCAGGCCGTCTCGCAGAACGTCGTATTGCCGCCGGGCTATTCGATCGCCTGGTCCGGCCAGTTCGAGTACCTCGAACGGGCGGCGGCCAAGTTGCGCACCGTGATTCCGGTCACGCTCGTGGTCATCTTCGTGCTGCTCTTCCTGACGTTCAATTCGGCGGCTGACGCGCTGCTGCTGATGTCGACCGTGCCGTTCGCGCTGGTCGGTGGCTTCTGGCTGATCTGGATTCTCGGTCACGCCGTGTCTGTCGCAACGGCGGTGGGATTCATCGCACTCTCAGGAGTTGCGGCCGAGTTCGGGGTCGTGATGCTGCTCTACCTGAAGGGGGCGCTCAACAGCCGGCTTGAACGAGGCGAACCGTTCACGGAGGCGACCCTCGTGGACGCCATTCGTGAGGGCGCCGTGCTGCGGGTCAGACCGAAGGCCATGACGGTTGCCGTGGTGCTGGCGGGTCTCATCCCGATCATGCTGGGCCATGGTGCCGGGTCGGAAGTCATGCAGCGCATCGCCGCGCCGATGGTGGGCGGCATGGTGACCGCGCCGCTGCTGTCGATGCTCATCATTCCGGCAGCCTGGCTGCTGCTGCAACGCCGTCGCGTTATCCGTACCGGAAAAGCGTCTCAACCGCATGCGGTACCTATTGGCACGTCCGTGCCGCAAACCCTCCCTGGAGAAAACCAATGAAGAAGTTGATTATCGTATCCGCTATGGTCTGTACCGCTACTGCGTTTGCCGGCACCGCGCTGGCAGCCGACGATATGGCGGGTATGAAAATGAAGACCGGTGCCATGGACGCAGCTTCATCGACAGACACTGCACTCACTGACGCGGTGGTCAAGAAGGTCGACCCGTCGACCGGCATGGTGACGCTGAAGCATGGCGCGTTGAACAACGTTGGCATGCCGCCTATGACGATGGCATTCAAGGCGAAGGACACTGCGATGGTCAAGCAGGTCAAGGAAGGCGAGAAGGTCAAGGTCCGCG
Organism: uncultured Burkholderia sp.; assembly: GCA_964425025.1. GTDB lineage: Bacteria > Pseudomonadota > Gammaproteobacteria > Burkholderiales > Burkholderiaceae > Trinickia. The sequence continues at coordinate 32,729 of CAYRLJ010000033.1, forward strand.
TTGAAAGCGTCAATGGCACGCTGACCATCGTGAAACTGGAAAAACAGCAGTGATGGGGCGCTGATACGGTCACCCCAGGCCTGTCGCGCAACGGTGGGCCTGGGATCGCGTTTTCGCTCGGGTCTTGCGTGGGAGCATTGCCATGCGAACGACATCATCCAGTACAAGCCGCGGCACTCGCTGTCTCGCGCAAACGCTGAACCGGGCGTTGCGCATGGTGTTCGCCTTTCTGCTTGTGCTCGCTCCATTCGCTGCGCATGCAGTGAGCGAGTCCGATCTGCTGTCACCCCGTGATGCCTTCCCACTGGAGGTCAGCCTCAGCGAGCCGCTGCAGGTAACGCTCGATTTCGGTACGAAACCGGGGTACTACCTGTATCGCGACCGCTTCAGCTTCGCGGTGGATGGCGTGCCCGTGAAGCCAGCCGGGATGCCGGCGTCAGAATCGAAGAACGATCCAACATTCCGGGTGGTGCAGGTCTATCACCGGCCTGTGCAACTACAGCTTCCTCTTCCTCACGTCATCACATCCGGCATCGTGCTTGCCGTCACGTCGCAGGGCTGCGCGGACCTGGGCGTGTGTTATCCGCCGCTGACGCGTACCTACCGGATCGTGGCCGACGGGACCGTCACCGCCATCGTGCAGGATGGAAACGCAACAGCAACGACAGGCTCCGGTGAAGGCACGGTTGCCGGTGAAGATCGGACGCTTACTGTTTTCGGTATGAATCTGCGGCCGGCGAACGGTCTTGGTGTACCTGAATTGCTCGGCTTCCTCTTGGCCGGCCTGTTGATGGCGGGCACCGTGTGCATGTATCCGCTGATCCCGATCGTGACCGCCGTCATCAGTGGCACCCGGGACCTGCCGCACCGGTGGCGTGGCTTCGCGTTGTCATCCACCTATGTGCAAGGACTCGCGCTGACCTATGCGCTGGCAGGCAGCGTTGCGGCGCTTGCCGGCATTCCGCTGGTGGCCCTGACGCAAAAACCCTGGGTACTGGCCGGCTTCGGCGTGCTCATGGTGCTACTCGCACTTGCCGTGTTCGGGGTGTTCCGGCTGCAGTTACCCGCGAGCGCGCACACTCGCCTGACCGAATGGAGCAACCGCCTGCCCGGGGGGCGGATTGTTCCGGTGTTCGTGATGGGCATGCTCTCCGCGCTGATTGTCGGGCCGTGCGCCACACCGGCACTGGCGGGCGCGCTGCTGTATATCGCCAATAGCCGTGACGTGATCGGCGGAGCGCTGGCCCTCTATGTAATGGGCATCGGAATCGGTCTTCCGCTGGTGCTGGTTGGCACGTTCGGGGCGCACGTTCTACCCAGGTCGGGCCACTGGATGGTCGCGGTCCAGAACACGCTGGGTGTCATGCTGCTGGCTGCAGCCCTGTGGTTTGTTTATTCGTTACTGCCAGACTGGCTGCTGATGATGCTGGTCGCGTTGCTACTGGCCGGCTGCGGCACGATGCTGCGCGCCATCGACCCGCTGCCGCCAGATGCTGCCGGTCTTGATCGTATAGGCAAGGCAGTCGGGCTGTTGTTGCTGATTGCCGGAGTCGCAGAAGTCATTGGTGTTGCATCGGGCAACTTCGACGTTTTGAAACCGCTCGGCGGCGTGGTGCGCGTATCGTCACCGGTGAGCGCAAACGCGGATCCAAGTGCAACGGCGCGATTTGAAATGGTACGGACGAGTGCCGAGTTAGACCAGGCGCTCAAGGCGGCGCATGGCCAGCCAGTCATGCTGGATTTCTATGCGGACTGGTGCGTGACGTGCAAGGAGCTCGAACGCTTCACCTTCGCCGACCCGCGAGTGGTGAATGAATTTTCTCACTGGAAACTGCTGAAAATTGATGTGACAAAAGGCACTTCCGAGGATGTCCTGATGCTCCGGCGTTACGGACTGTTCGGGCCGCCCGCGCTGATTTTCTACGGCCGCAGTGGCGAGCGGCAGGATGAAGCACAACTGGTGGGATTTGTCGGCGCCGACGCGTTCCTCACGCATCTCAAGCGATGGGACCGGTAAGTCATGAAGCCGCTTTCTGGATCGCCGCCACGGCGTGGCAACGCGCAGCCACAGCGCCTATACTGAACCCATGAAATTCTGGACCCGCTTCGTCGCCTGCTTCATGATCGCGTGGTTGCCGCTGCTCGGCTACACCACGCAGGCGGGTGCGTGTCCGGAAATGACGTCTTCGGGCATGTCGCGGCAGGCAGGCGTTTTCTCCATGACAGGCATGGCGCCCAATGCGCAGAAGGCGTCCACGCATGCCAGCGGCGCCTCGTCGGTCTGTCATGGTTCTGGCGGTCTGTCATGTGGTGCGGCTATCTTGCCGGCCACGCATGCTGCGCTCGATATACCATCGTTGCCGGTGTACCGGGCAACGATTCCGTTCCTCCTCGGGCAGTTCATCTCCGAACCCCTTAAGCCTCCCCCGCGAACCCTGTAGTCCGTCATCAACTCGTCCCGGTTCCGCTGCCTGCGTGGCAGTGCGAGTGCGCGCACGTGCGCCGCAGGCGACGCTGCCCGGGAGCGACTTGCTCACGCCCGTCACCTCTGCGTCGACTGGCGTGACGAGGGCGACGGACGATGTCACGTCCGGGTATGTCGACAGATCGGCCATTTCGCCATCGAAGTGATGTGGCGACATTCCTGGTTCAAAAGGACACGCCATGTGTGGGGAAGACAATCCATGAAACGCACCGTGAAAGCGACGGTCGCGATGGTGCTGGCTTACGCATGTCGCCCAGTAGCGGGCGTCTTGTGACGAGAGGCTGTAATGAAACATCGAGATCGCAATCGGAAGGCGGCGGGTACGCAGCGAACGGGCATACCCGCAGCAACGCACCGGCCCGATGGTAGGAGATGGCGCCTGCTGGCACTGCTCATGCTGGCGTTCGCTGTCTTCCCTGCTGCGTTCGCCTTGCTGCCCCCCATCACGGGGCACCGGCTGCTCAGCCTTGCCACAGCGAAACCGGATTCACCTGCGGCACCTCAGTCAAAGTGGCACGTGGGCATGCTGCGTCCGAACGGATTGCGCATCATTCCAAGCGGACGATCGGACGCATCTCACGTTCTTGATCCGAACCAGTTTTCCGACAAGGACATCAAGCACTCCTACTGGGTGGCGACACAGATACCCGCGGTACTGAACCAGCTCTACTGCTGGTGTGGCTGTGAAAATCGCGGCGTGCATCGCTCCAACCTGCAATGCTTCGAAGACAAGATGGCGGTCGACTGCGCGGTGTGCCAGGGGACCGCGGAAATCGCCTATCAGATGACGCAGAACGGGGTTCGGGACGCCGGGAAAATTCAGGCCGCAGTCGATGCCAAATGGGCACTAAAAGGGTGACCCCCAAAGCCGACCCAGGCAGTATGAATGACGCTTGATTCATCCGCTACTCAGGAGGAGATCATGGAAATCAGATGCGTTGTCGCCATTGTCAGGTCCGACGTGCTGGAGAAGCTCGAAAAGCGACTTGGCGCGATACACATCCACGGTGTCACGGTCTGCAAGGTCAAAGGGTTCGGCGAACACCCAAACTACTTCTCCGATGTCTGGACGACTGATCACATCAAGATCGAAATCTTTACCCAGGAAGCGAATGTCGACGCTCTTATCAGGGAGGTTACGACCATCGCGCATACGGGCGCGGGCGGGGACGGAGTCATCGCGGTGTTCCCGGTCGAAAGGTTCTTCCGTATCAGCACCTCGTCCGAAGCGATGCCTTGAGCCGCAAGGAGGACTTGCCGTCGATGACGAACTGGGTAGAACGTTCAATCAACGAGTCTGAAGGCCAGCGGCACGGAGAACGATATGTTTCGACTGGAGGATGCAACGCGGCGTGCCTTTCTGCGCGCGTCGACTCTGTCCTGTCTTGTCGCAGCCAGTGCGTCCGGGCTACTGATGCTGCGCCCCGCGCGAGCGCAACCGGGCGTCAGGAATCCGCAGTTCGTTCCGGACGTTGAGGTCCAGTTGCGCGCCAGGGAAGACCACGTGCAGATCCTGCATGGAGAACCCACCCGCGTCTGGCGTTACGACGGCAAGGTCCTGAAGGGCGATCCGGGCGGGCTCGGGTTCCTGTCGAACGGTTACCTGCCCGTGTTGCGCGTGCAACGCGGTCAGAAAGTGAGGATCGACCTCGTCAACGAATTGCCCGAACCGACCATCATCCACTGGCACGGCCTGTACGTGCCGGCAGCCATGGACGGGCATCCGCTCAATGCGATTGCGACCGGCCAGCATTACGTCTACGAGTTTGAGGTGCTTAACCGGGCGGGGACGTACTGGTTCCATGCGCACCCGGACGGGCGTACCGGCGCGCAGATCTACTTCGGCCAGGCCGGGCTCCTGATCGTCGCAGATGACGAGGAGGCCGCGCTCGGCTTGCCCAGTGGTGCGTACGATGTACCGCTGGTGATTCAGGACCGCGTGCTGGACGGCCAGAACCAGTTCACGTACCTGTCCGACAGCGATGGCGGAATGATGGGACGCGGCATGATGGGGCCGGGCATGATGGGCGGCGGAATGATGGGCCAAGGCATGATGGGTGGTGATGGCATGGGACAGATGATGGCGCGGATGATGGGTTTCCTGGGCGACCGGATTCTGGTCAACGGGAAGCCCGATTTCGTGTTGCCGGTAGCGACCCGTGCGTATCGCCTGCGGTTGCTGAATGCCTCGAACACGCGCATCTACAAGCTAGGCTGGAGCGACCGCTCGCCTCTCGCGATTATCGGTACCGACGGTGGACTGCTGGAGAGGCCGGTGATGCGTCCGTACGTCACGCTGTCACCCGCGGAACGCGCGGACATCTGGGTGGATTTCAGTCAGCGATCGATTGGAACTGAACTCACGCTGCAAAGCCTGGCGTTCGATGGCGAGATGGCAATGGGCGGCATGATGGGTAATGCATCACTACCGAACGGTGCGTCGTTCCCCGTCCTGAAGGTCCGGGTTGAACAGCGCGCGGATGCAAAGGCCGAACTTCCAAAGCGGCTCGCGTCGCTACCGGTGGCTTTGCCTCGGGACGCGGTCAACGCGCGAGCTCCGAAAGTGTTCAACATCACGATGGGAATGATGGTCTGGGGGATCAACGGGCGCAGCTTCGACATGGACAACGTGACGAAGACGGAAACCGTGAGGCGCAACAGCACGGAACTCTGGGAATTCCGTAACGAGAGGTCGATGATGCTGATGGCGCATTCGATGCATGTCCACGGCCTGCAGTTCCGCGTGCTCGGCCGTACCGTACTGCCTGACTTCGTTTCCGCGCACCGCACTGTGGCTGCGGGACTGGTCGACGACGGGTGGAAAGATACCGTGCTGCTGATGCCCGGCGAGCGCATCCGGTTGCTGCTCCGGTTCGAGCACTATGCAGGCCTGTTTCTCTATCATTGCCACATGCTGGAGCACGAGGATACCGGTTTGATGCGCAACTATCTGATCGAGACGTAACGAGGTGGCGCCCGCTTCCGCGACTGCGCTATCCGGTCGCGAAGCGAAAACAGTGGAAGGTCATCTGGAGTGAAACCATGAAATCATCGCGCCGTAGTTTCATGCTCAGTGTGGTGGGCGTTGCGTCGTCGCTCGTGCTGTCGCACGAAGCATGGGCCGACGCTGCTCCCGTCATGGAGTCCGATGCGAACGCTCAGGCGCTCGGATACAAAACCGATGCAGGGAAGGTCGACCGTGCCAAGTACCCGAAGTTTCAGACGGGGCAGATGTGTGCGAACTGCCAGTTCTTCCAGGGCAAGGCCGGTGATGCAACGGCGCCCTGTACGATTTTTGCGAGCAAGCTGGTGAACGCGAAAGGGTGGTGCAGCGCGTACGTAAAGAAGGCGTGAGGCGATTACGATCAGCAATGCGGCCTGGGCGCCGGAGGTCCTGATTGGGGGGCAGGTGCAGGCTCGATTTCAAGTCCTGGTCGCTGCAACGCTGGCCGCGTAAACAGGAACATCGGTCATCCGGCGCCAGATGCATTGCGCTGGAATGGTGTGTGTGGATTGCCGGGATCTGGAGCCCGAAACGCTGGCCGGCAGGTTGTTGCAGGGGAGTTTTATCATGGCAGACGCAGCGGCGATTGAAATCTATGACTTTCGTATTCGAGCGTCAAACACTCGATAAGCGGGCCTATCTGGCGTTTCTGACAGGGCCTCCCCGACATCAGGATAGGGTATGCCTTAGACTGACGCGCAAGCGCCGTTGCTTGTCTTGCCATGGGTCAAGCCGCAACTTGTGAAGGTTGCACTTCAACGGTGACATGCGACAGTCCCTTGAAGCGCTCAAGCACTGCGTGATAGAACCGCGAGTCCCGCTGGGCTTCGCTCGTCGCCACCGACACCACGGCACTCATGTGACCCGGACCCACCCGCCATACATGTAGGTCGACGACCTTGTCGCCACGGTCCTCGATAGCGTGCCGCAGGTTCTCCGCCATGCGCCGGTCGGAATTCATATCGAGCAGAATTGCGCCCGTGTCACGCATCAGCCCATAGGACCAGTTTGCAATCACCAGAGCGCCGATGACACCCGCGAGCGGGTCGATCCAGAGCCAGCCGAATGCGCGTGCCAGCAAGAGACCGATGATAGCCAGCACGGAGACCGCCGCGTCCGCCATGACGTGGATGTAGGCCGACCGGATGTTATGGTCGCGGGTCGCTGCGTCATGCGCGTCGTCGTGGTGCTCATGTTCTTCGAATTCGACTTCGTGTTCGCCGTCCGGCAACTGCACGACGGCCTTGAAGGCGTGCGGCTCAGGAATGTCGTCCTTCGATTCCAGATAGCCGCCACGGTCCGCCAACGCGAATACCTGTTGAGTTCCATCGGGTCGCACCGTCGTAACGGACACCGCGGAAGCGTCCAGTCGTGAACCCTTCGTCGCCGGCGTAATCCGGAAAACGGGCGGCACCCCATCCTCGAAGATGGAAACGGCAAACACACCGGACGGCGCGAAAATCTTTTGCACCTCGTCTTCGTGAGCATGGTCTTCGTGACCATGACCATGACCGTGTCCGTGTCTGTGTCCGTGTCCGTGTCCGTGTCCGTGGCTATGCCCATGGCTGTGTCCGTGGTCGCCGCCGCTCAACAGCCACACGCTTGCCAGGTTAACCA
>CAYRLJ010000034.1:0-14055 GCA_964425025.1 uncultured Burkholderia sp.
GCAAGATGCTGACGGGCCGAGATGCCGCGCACAAGCGCATCGCCGATATGCTCGCCAAAGGCGAGAAGCTGCCCGTCGATTTCACGAACCGCGTGATTTACTACGTGGGCCCGGTCGATCCGGTGCGCGACGAAGTCGTGGGGCCGGCCGGCCCGACCACGGCCACGCGCATGGACAAGTTCACGGAGACGATGCTTGCGCAAACGGGCCTCATCTCGATGATCGGCAAGGCCGAACGCGGCCCCGTGGCGATCGAAGCGATCAAGAAGCACAAGGCGGCTTATTTGATGGCCGTCGGCGGCGCGGCTTATCTCGTATCGAAAGCGATTCGCGGCGCGAAGGTGCTCGCATTCGAAGATCTGGGCATGGAAGCCATTTACGAATTCGATGTCTCGGATATGCCGGTGACGGTTGCCGTCGATTCGACGGGCACGTCGGTGCATCAAACCGGGCCGAAGGAGTGGCAAGCCAAGATCGGCAAGCTGCCGGTCGTGACGGCGTAAGCTCGCGCTAGGCCGCCTATCGACGAAAGCCGGGCCTATGTGGCCCGGCTTTTTCGATGGAGCAAACGAGGGCGAACACCGGCCGCATGGCTAGCATTGAGTGCGAAGCCTTGGCTTTTGCCGTCTCAGCGTTTATCGTTTGCCCTCAATGCCCCATGAAAAAGGAATCCATATGAAAGGCGATCAGAAGGTCATCGAATATTTAAACGCGCAACTCAAGAACGAGCTGACGGCGATCAACCAATACTTCCTGCACGCGCGGATGTACAAGCATTGGGGACTCGATAAGCTCGGCAAGCACGAATACGATGAATCGATCGGCGAAATGAAGCACGCCGATATGCTGATCGAACGGGTCTTTATGCTCGACGGCCTGCCGAACCTTCAAGATTTGCACAAGCTCTTGATCGGCGAGGAAACCAAGGAAATCCTCGAGTGCGATTTGAAGCTGGAGCAAGGCTCGCAAGCAACCTGCAAAGAAGCGATCGCTTATTGCGAATCGGTGCGCGATTTCGTCTCGCGCGGCATTTTCTCGACGATCCTCGACGACACCGAAGAGCACATCGACTGGCTCGAGACGCAACTCGATCTCATCGACAAGGTCGGTATCCAGAACTATCAGCAATCGGCGATGGGCACGCCCTCCGAGTCCTGATCGTCGTCCCACACAGCTCGTTCGCCATCGCTTTACGCCCGCTTCCCGGCCATGACCGCACCGCACGACGCGCCCTTGCCCGAATCCGCGCCTTTGGCGGCGCCGCCTACGCTTCACGGCAACCCGGCACCCATCGGCATTTTCGATTCCGGGCTGGGAGGGTTGTCGGTGCTGCGCGCAATACGGGCACAGTTGCCGCAGGAAGCGCTTCTGTACGTCGCCGATTCGCTGCACGCGCCCTACGGGCGGCGCGATAACGAGTTCATTTCCGAGCGTACGCTTGCGATCTCCGAATGGCTCGTTTCGCAAGGCGCGAAGGCGCTCGTCGTGGCATGCAACACGGCGACGGCGGAGTCGATCGCCCTTGCGCGCGGCCGGTTGGCCATCCCCATCATCGGCGTCGAGCCCGGCATCAAGCCCGCGGCCGGCCGATCGATTTCGCGCATCGCGGGCGTGCTCGCCACGCAGGTTACGCTTCGCAGCGAACGGTTTCGCTCGTTGATCGAGCGCCACGCGGCCGATTGCCAGTTCATCTGCCAACCGGGCCACGGGCTCGTCGAAGCGGTGGAACGCTGCGAGATCGACTCGCCCGAGGTGCGCGCCCTGCTCGCGCGCTATCTCGAGCCAATGCTCGCCGCCGGCGCCGATACGCTCGTGCTCGGCTGTACGCACTATCCGTTTCTCGATGCGGCAATCCGCGAAATAGCGGGGGCACGCTTGGCCCTCGTCGATACGAGTGTGGCCATCGCGCGACAGCTCGAGCGCGTGCTCGAGGCCAACCGCCTACGCGCGCCGGCCGGCCGGCAGCCTGTGCCGCCAAGGCTCTGTTCGACCAGCGAGGGCGTGCACTTGGGCCGGCTCGCTTCGACGCTGCTGGGCCTGGACGTGCCCGTCGAACATATCTCGATCGCGCCGCGCGGCGGAGCGCCGGATCGGTCACACGCCGCTTGAGCGCAGGCCGGCCTTGCGCGGCCGTCCACCTCGATATCTCCCCTTTTCCGCGTTCCTGCTGCATTTTTTGCCGCCCGCAGACAACCTGGCGCTTCAGCGCACGGGCGACCCCTTTGACGGTCAAACAGGGTTCGATGGTTGTGGCCCATTGTTACAAAAAATGGAACGCCGCGCTTGCCAAGTGCGTTAAACGTAATGATAATAGTTCGCATTAACGTTCTACCTCCTTTGCCACAGTCATGATCGTTTGCGTGTGCAAGTCAGTTTCCGACCGTAAAATCCGCTCCACCATCGCGGAAGGCGCGGACACCTTTGACGAATTGCAGTTCGAACTCGGCGTTGCCACATGCTGTGGCAAGTGCGAAGAGTCCGTCCGCGAGGTCATGGCGCAGTGCGGCATCTGCGAAACCGAATGCGGCGTCCAGCGGCACATTGCGTCGCAGCCGGTACCGGTGATGTTCTACGAGCGTAAGGCCGCGTAGTCATCGGCATCGCGTCCGCCCTTTCCCGTTTTTTGTCGGCACGCCAGTTCGCTAGAAGCCAGCAGCCGCTCGTTTTGCTCGAGGAGCCCGAGATGGAATTGCTTATCGGTTTCGATGCGATGTTGTGCATCTCCTTGCTGGTCTGCCGTTCATGAAGCGGCATCGTCTTGCTCACCGCGCTAACGGCAGCGCGATCGGTTCGCGCTAACATGCAGGCTTCATCTCCCGCAGTAGCCGGCGCCGAGCCGGCAACACCGTTCGGCATGTCGCGTTCGAATATCGGCTACGCTTTCCTTGGCGTCTTGTTCGCCCATGCCGCGCTGATCGCCATCTTCCTCACGGCCGATCGCGCGCCGGTCGCGCGTCCCGTCCAATCTGCCGCCGTCGTCGCCCAACTGCTAAGTCTGCAGGACGATGCCATGCCGGTCGCCGTGCAATCTGCCCCGCAGCCGCCGGCTAAACAGGTGCATCAGGAACCGGAACGGCAGCGCGTGAATAAGCCGCCATCACCTTTGCCGCCCCAGCGCGCGCCCGCCGCCGCGCACGCCATGTTGCCTGCCCCGGTCGCATCGCCGGCTCAGCCGAGCCAGCCCGCTACGAGCACGCCGAGCGCAGCGCCGCGTACGGCCACTGCCTCGGCGAGCGTGCCCGCAGCCGCGGCACCGGCCGCGCGCGAAACGCTCGCAATTGCCGCGCCGAAGCATGTCGAGCACGCCGAATGCCGCATCGTGAAACCCACTTACCCGGAACTGTCGAAACGTCGAGACGAAACGGGAACGGCCGCCGTGCGATTCGTCATCGGCGTAACAGGCGCCATCGAATCGGTTGCCCTCGTCAAAAGCAGCGGCTTCGGGCGCTTGGACGGCGCTGCCCTCGATGCACTGCACGCAAGCACGTGCCAGCCCTATGTAGAAAGCGGCTCGCCGATTCGCGTTTCATATACGCAAGCGTTCACGTTCGGGCTCGACGACGACTGATCCTTACACCTGCAACAAGAAGAGGACGTACATATGCAAAGTTACGGTCTGGCCCACGCTTGGGCTCAAGGCGATCTGGTCACGCGCGCCATTGCGCTCACGCTGCTGACGATGTCTGTGCTCTCATGGACGGTCATCGTCATCAAAGGATGGAACATCGTTCGTCTCGGGCGGCTGACGAAAAATGCCGAACGGCAGTTCTGGCACTCGGACGATTTCGCGACGGGCATCGATGCGCTCGCGCAATCGATGCCTTTTCGCGAGCGCAACCCTTTCCTCGCGCTCGCCTTGTCGGGGCAGGAAGCGGCGGAGCACCACCAACGCACGCGCCCGCATCTGCATGACCGCCTCGATGTCTCGGATTGGATCACGCGCTGTCTGAAAGATACGATGGACGACGGCATTGCGCGCATGCAGCGAGGCCTCGCCGTACTGGCGTCGATTGGCGGCACCGCCCCGTTCGTCGGGCTGTTCGGCACGGTCTGGGGCATTTATCACGCGCTCATCGCCATCGGCGAAAGCGGCCAGGCATCGATCGACCGGATCGCGGGCCCGATCGGCGAAGCGCTCATCATGACGGCCTTCGGGCTTATCGTCGCCGTGCCCGCGGTGCTCGGCTACAACGCGCTCACGCGCTCGAATCGAGCGCTCGTCGGCAGCCTGCGCCGGTTCGCCCATAGCCTGCACGCCTACTTCGTCACCGGTGCGCGCGTTGCGCCCGCAACGAGCCCGACGTTGCGCGTCGCGACGCGCGCAAGCTGATCGGCCGGGAGCGAAACATGGCCATGCCGCTATTCGAAGACGACGCAGACGAAGGGCTGATGGGCGAAATCAACATGACGCCGTTAATCGACGTTATGTTGGTGCTCCTCATTGTTTTTCTGATCGCGATTCCCGCGATCGAGCACGCGATCAAGCTCGATCTTCCTCACGTCGGTAGTCAGCAACACGACGAGGTCAAACCCGCTCACATCGAAGTGGCCGTGCGAGCCGATGGCACGCTCGCGTGGGACGGTGCGAACGTCGACGATGCCGCATTGCATGCGGCACTGGAACGCGCCGCGCGCACGACGCCACAACCGCAGTTGCGTTTGCGCGCCGATCGTAAGGTGGCCTACGAGCGTGTTGCGCAAGTCATGTCGGCGGCACAAGAAAGCGGGTTGACGCAGATCGGATTCGTGACCGAACCGCAAACGCATTAGGTCCGGATCTGGATCCTGGGTCAGCGGCGTGTCGGACGAGACGCGAAACGAGCGACGAGTAATCAGAGAGCACACCTAAAGTAAAAGGCCCTCATCGACGATGAGGGCCTTTTTTCGTGCGCACGCGGCGCCTTCGGGCGGCGGGCTCGCATGCCATCGGACTGGCTCGAGCACCGCATGCGATCGCCGTGCCTGCACGGACCACGCTGTCGGCCCTATCCGGCTTGCTATAAAAGCAGCCGTTTGACTTCGCGTTGGACGCCCCAACACGAATTGGCACTTCACTATAGGCTCCGGCGCCCGACGCTTCAAGACAACAGCCATTGAAACTACTGATCGCCGCGGCGTCTCCAAATGGGAAAAACGATTTGCCGCCCCCTCGCCGACGTCCTCCGACACCCCTCAACGTACCGGATCGGCGACGGCCGCGGGCGTTGCCATGCCCGCCAATTGTGCCGCCTTCACCTGCTCGCGCGTCGGGCATTCGATCATCGTATGATTCGCCTCGTCGAGTTTTTCCACGAGAAAATCGACGAACGCGCGCACGGCCGGCACCATGCCCTGCCGCGAGACGAAGGCGGCGAACAATTGTGGCGTCGGCAGCGTCCAGCCCGGCATGACTGGGGACAATTGTCCGGCGCGCAGCGCGGCGCCGTACATCATCTCCGGCAACGCGGCGATGCCGACGCCTTCGAGCACCGCTTCGCGGATCGTCGATAAGTCGGCCGTCACGAGACGTGGCTCGTGCTCGTGCAAGTGCTTATGCCCATCCGGTGCCGTCAAATGGAACACGTGCCGTCCATCGGCGCTCGGCGTATCGAGCGTTTGAAAGCGCGCGAGATCGGCGGGCGTCACGGGCGGTGCATTTTGACTGAGCAGGCTCGGTGCACCGACGAGCATCTGCTGCGTACGCCACAACGGACGCACGACGATGTTCGCGTTGTCGGGCGGATCGGAGCGCACGCGAAGCGCGACGTCCACCGAATCTTCGTAGAGATCGATGACACGATTGGTCACGCGAACCGCCACGCGCACCTCGGGATAGCGCAGCAAGAATTCGGAGAGGATGCCTGAGAGGATCGTCTGCGATATCGTCACCGGGACGGACACGCGCACGGTACCGCGCGGGGCGGAACGCAATTCCTGCACGGCGTTCATGGCGGCTTGCGCTTCTGACAGCATTACTTGGCAATGCCGATAGAAGCGCTCGCCCGCTTCGGTCAATGCGAGCTTGCGCGTCGATCGCTGCAACAGCCGCACGCCGAGCGATGTTTCGAGTTCGGCCACGCGCCTCGACAGCCGCGACTTCGACACGCCAAGGACGCGCTCCGCCGCCGAAAAACCGCCGTATTCGACGACCTGCGCGAAGTACATCAAGTCATTCAGATTTTGCGAGTCGAGTTGCATGTCATCGTTCCAGCGGTAGGACAATCCATTGCTTCTAGGACGGCTAAAAGGGGCGCGGGCGCGTTCATATAATAGACCTCGCGATATCACACGACGCACACGTGCGTCCCACCGAGGTTACTTGTCATGACTACATCCCGCACGATCAGCAACACAATCGCGGCCGTCCGCACTGTGGAAGGCGGCGGCTTTGTCGTCCACCGGCCCTTTCCGACCCGCATGTTAATGGACTTCGATCCGTTTTTGCTGCTCGATGAAATGGGCCCCGTCGATTACGCGCCCGGCCAAGCGAAAGGCGCACCCGATCACCCGCACCGTGGCTTTGAAACCGTGACCTACATGCTCGAAGGCAGCTTCGCGCATGAAGATTCGGCCGGCCATTCCGGCGTCCTTCGCCCCGGCGACGTGCAATGGATGACGGCAGGCGCGGGTGTCGTGCACAGCGAGATGCCCGATCCGGCATTCGCACGCGCCGGTGGCCGCGTACACGGCCTACAGCTGTGGGTCAATCTTCCACGTCGCGACAAAATGATTGCGCCGCGTTACCAGGAGATTCCCGCCGAGCGCATTCCGACGGCCGCGACGAGCGACGGCAAGGTCCGCGTCAAAGTCATCGCGGGGGAAGCGCTGGGCGTCAAAGCGGCGATTGAAACGCGCACGGCGATTCTTTATCAGCACTTCACGCTCGAGCCTGGCGCATCGATCGTGCAGCCGGTGCCGCGCGAATTTCGCGTGTTCGCCTACGCGCTGACCGGAACCGGGCGGTACGGCGACGAGCAGCGTGAAATCGGCGCACAACGGATGGTCCTCTTCGGCGATGACGGCGACGCGGTTACGCTGACGGCCGGCGCCGAGCCGCTCGATGTCCTGCTCATCGGTGGCGTGCCGTTGAACGAGCCGGTCGTACGGCACGGTCCGTTCGTGATGAATACGGAGGACGAGATCCGGCAAGCCATCGTCGACTACCAAGCCGGACGGATGGGCGAAATCGCTCGCTGAAGCTGCAATCATGCAAGCAAGCAATCGACGGCATTGAAGCGAATAACTCGAATGGCTGGAACGGCCCAACGCCGACGTCCGCTGCGTCACGGACGTCGGCAAATTGCGTCACAATAGCCGCTCCGGCTGCCACGGCCCGCACCGCCCCGTACGGCGCTCGCGAGCCGGCCAGCGTTCCCACTGGGAGGACGAGCATGAGCGAGCGCGTTGTCACGGCAACCATTAGCAAGACCAACTATCAAGTCACGTTCGACGATGCTGCCCATCACCTATGGCATGCGGACGAACCGGTGTCGCTGGGCGGCGGCGACCGCGCACCCACCCCGGTCTCGCTTTTGCTTTCCGGATTGGGTGCATGCACCTCCATTACGTTGAAAATGTACGCGCAGCGAAAGGGATGGCCGCTCGAAGACGTTCAAGTGACGCTTTCGATGCAGACGGGCGATCCGGGTTCGACGATCGATCGCAAAATCGTCTTGCACGGCGAGCTGACCAACGAGCAACGCGAGCGCTTGCTGCAGATAGCCAACGCATGTCCCGTTCATAAGATATTGACGGGCCCGATTGCGATCAACACAGGGCTCGTCGCTACGTTGCCGGCCACGCCCGATTGAGCGTAAAGTACCCGCCCCCAGTACTCGACGTCGAAGGAATCGCCCTTGAATTTCGAACACCTTGTCCAGGTCAACGATCCGCTGAACCCGCTCGCGGAAACACTGACGCGCAATCAGTTGTGGGAAGGGCTCGTGCTGCGCGCCGAACAGCCGCAGCTTTTCGTGCTGGGCCTCGATAGCTGCACGATCCTGTCGCGCACGGCCGACACGCTCGAGCGCGAATTGCACTACGGCCATGCGACCGTACGCGATCGCGTGACGCTGTTGCCGCAGGAAAGCGTACGCTACGACATCCTGCCGACCGAAGCGTATGTCGGTGGATCGCTCACGATGTCGATCGAGCAGCCCGACGAGCTTCAACTTTTTCTGCGGTTCGAGTACGCCACGACGCTGCCGACACCTGACACTCAGGACGCACGCCAAACCAGTGAAATCGTGAAATCGGCCTACCGCGAGGCCGACATCGACACCGTGCGCCTCATCCGCGAGTACGCTCGCAATCCGAAGGGGCCTGCGGCGCTTCATTGAACCGGGCCAGGGCGCGCTGCGACGCACAGTCGCCGTTGATGGTCGGCGGTCGATGCAACGATGGTCGCGCCCTATCACCGCCTTATCTCAATGAATTTGTTTTCTACAATCGATAATGATTCTCATTTATACTTCACTTCATCGAATCAAACAAACGACGCCCCGAGCATGAGTGAACCCACGCGCCTGCCAACGCTAACGTTGAGAACATCCATGAGTACTTTAGCTCGCTCGCGTTCGAAAGACGCAGCCACTGCTGCACTGGTCACACGCCGTGTCGGTACGCCACAGGAAAGCAGCGATGGCGCGAACGAGCGGACGCTGTCGAGCGATCACTTATTGCAAGGGCATAGTCACGTTTTCATCGCTCACAACGGCGAGCGATATCAGTTGCGAGCAACCCGCCTGGGAAAGCTCATCCTGACGAAGTAAGCACCGTGTATTGTGGGGACCACCTCCATGAGAGGTGTTAGGCAGTAGCCAGTGCGACATGAAGCACGTAAGTCTAGACCCCTTCGTGCCCCTCTTTTGCAACGTTGCAGCCAGCCATGCCGCTTTTTTCAGCGTCCCTTTTTCCTGCTCTTTTTGCTGCTGATGATGCCGAAGCTAACTTCGGCACATCGCATAAGGCGAGCGCGGTCGCTCTCCCCTTCCGTCGTCAATTATCCAAGTCAAGTTTCGATCGCGGCGCGCCACGCATTAGCGCCACACATTAGCGGCACTCTGCCCTATTGTGTCGGCCGTCGTCCGTCGATCCAGAATGAATGAATTCAGGAAGAATCGAACGAATGGATCAGCCCGGCGAATAAGCCGGGCCTATCGAGTTACCGCGCGAAACCCCAAAACATCAGCCACCATGCGCTATCGGCCACGGCCAACGCTGCGACGACGAACACCATCGCGCCGATGCGCAACGCAACACGTGATGTGTATTGGCTGGCGACGCGCCAAGCTAGCCACGCACTCCAAGCGTTGGCGATCGCAAGCACCGCGATTCGGACCGTCGACGCCCAATCGAGCGGTACATGCTCCGCGCGCAACAGCGACAACGTCGTGGCAGACAACCCCAAGAACACGCCTGTGCCGGCCACCGGAATGAACGCCTGCGTGAGATGGTGCAGACGCGCAAGATCGAACCGGCCCAGCACGCGCGTGCCCGCTGCGACAAGCGCGAGCAGCGTCGTTCCATATACCACCGCCGTCGCC
Organism: uncultured Burkholderia sp.; assembly: GCA_964425025.1. Taxonomy (GTDB): domain Bacteria; phylum Pseudomonadota; class Gammaproteobacteria; order Burkholderiales; family Burkholderiaceae; genus Trinickia. Next base: position 9,525 of record CAYRLJ010000034.1, read on the forward strand.
AAGATGTAGCCGATCAGCAAGGTGCCGTCGAGCCACGAGAAAACGTCGTTTTGTTCGGGGTAATGCGTAAACAGATACCACGGCGCATTGGTGTCCAACATCCACGTGAAATCGTGGTCGATCAGCCACGCGGCCAGGTATTGCTTGATCTCGACGAACCATGGGCTCGCCGACCAATGAAACGCGCCAATCGCGACACCCAGCAGGCCGTATAGAACGAGCGCCGTATCCCAGCCATTGGCTGCGTCGCGGCCTAGATCGGCAACCTCTTGCGCCGGCGAGCGCCACGACAGCTCGATCGCATCGCGATGACCGCTGCACCGTCCGCACATGTGGCACGACGCCGCGCCCTTCATGTTCCTCAACGGCACGAGTGGCGCGCAGTTGATCGGGATCACGCGATGACCGTGCTCGCCCTCTTTATAGGAACGGCGCCAAGCGGCCTCGTCTACGCGGTAATGGAATGGCGCGAGACGCGCCAACAGAGAAAATACGCCGTTGACGGGGCACAAGTAACGGCACCAGACGCGCTTGTCGCGGCCATAGAGGAAGCCGATGATCATCGCGGCCACCGTCGAGCCGCCGAGGACGAGCAGCACGGCACGCGGATATTGATAAACGCTGACCATCTGGCCGTAAATTGTGGTGAGACCGAATGCCACGAACGGCCACCCGCCCCACCGCATCCAGCGCGGAATGGCGCGCCCTCGTCCATGACGGCTGGCGAATTCAGCCAATGCGCCTTCGGGACAGAGCACGCCACACCAGACGCGGCCGAGCAGGACCATCGAAAGTAGGACGAACGGCCACCAGATGCCCCAAAAAACGAACTGAGCGGCCAACGTCAGATTGTTCCAAAGATGCGCGCTCTCGTCGGGTAGCGGCAGGCACACCGGCACGATGATGAGAAAGGCGTAGACCGCGACGACGATCCACTGGATCGCGCGAATCGTCGCGCCGTTGCGCTGCATCCATGCACCGACACGCGCGAGCCGCCCGGGACCGGCAGCGGGAATCGCGGGCGAGCTCATGCCGTACGTCCGGCCGTTGCCGACGGCGCGCGACCGGCACGCCGCGCAAGCCAGCCGACGATAAGCCAGTACAGCGCATAGGCAATGAGATTGGTCAGTGCCGGATGAGCGCGGTAACCCGTCAGCGCGGCAACCATCGAACCGACGGTGCTCGAATCGTCCAAGAGCCACGCGCTATTCCAGACCTGCGAGATACCGAGCGGCAATATCTCTTTGTCGATGAGCTTGTCGACGCCCGTCTGCAGCAGACCCGCGCCGAGCAACAGCAACATGATCTCGGTAACGCGGAAGAATTGCCGCCACGAGAAGACACGGCCGCCGAGCTGCAAAATGTAGAACGTCAGGAATGCGAGACCGAGCCCCAGTACGATGGCGAGCACATCGCCGTGGCTCACGTGGCCCGATTGCCCGAAGCCGAGCCCGTAAAGAAAGATGACCGTTTCGCTGCCCTCGCGCGCGATCGCGAGCGCGACGAGGATGGCGACGCCCCAGCCGTTGCCGTCGCGAGTGCTCTCTTTTAGTGAGCGCTCCATGTCGCGCTTGAGCGTGCGCCCGTGACGCTTCATCCACAGGACCATTTGCACGATCAGCACGCATGCGACCAGCACCATGCCCGTCTGAAAGTAGTCGGCCGCATCGCCCGGCAGCACTTCGGTGAAGCCCACGAGCGCCACGCCGAGCGCAACCGCCGCCAGTACGCCGGCGCCGACACCCGCCCACAGATACGGCAAACCTCGGCGCGCGTCGGTGTCGCCATTCCTCAGCCACGCGTAAAGAATGCCCACGACGAGCAGAGCCTCGACGCTTTCACGCCACACGACGAACAGTACCTGGCCCATCTCTCACTCTCCGAACGCTCGGCGTTCCACCGCCAAGCTCAAAAACCGCTACTTGACGACGATGACGCCGCGCGCCGACTGGTGGAAATCGTCGAAAAACTTATATTCGCCCGGTGTTTGCGGAGCGATGACCACGACCGAATCGGCGCCCGGCGCGAGGACCTTCTCCTTGCGCAACTCGACGCTTTCGAATTCGGCGGCGCCCTTCCCGCTGTTGCGCACTTCAATTCGAATGCGCTTGCCCGCGGGCACTTCGATGCGCGCCGGTGTGAACGTGCCGTCGGCCATATCGAGCTTGACCGTCACCGCATCGTCGGCGCGCGCAGTCATCGCGCAAACGGCGAGCAGACCGGCCAAGGCGGCCTTCGAACGCAATTTCATGCTGTTGCTCTCCTATGCCGAGCCGCTCCGCTTAGTAGCCGCCCTTCTTGCCGATACCGGCGAAGGGGAAGTCGTATTGCAGCGTGATGGGCTTGAACCACGGGCCGACGCCGGTTTCCTTGTCGGTGTGGCGGCCGAAAGCCATATGGCCCGTTTGCATCGGCGGCTCGACTACGAGCGTCAGGTGATACTTGCCGGGGCCGAAGAGCTTGACGTTGTCGCCATAGTGCGGGCCGTCGCTCGCCACCATCGGCATGAGGTCGCCCTTGATCGTCTGCGTGCCGCCCACTTTCTTCAGTTCGTAATGGACCTGCAGATAAGGCATCCAATCGCCTTCGGCAAAGCCGGTGGGATTGTTCTTGACGGCGTGGATGTCGGCCTCGAGGTGGACGTCGGAATCCGACGCCTTGTGCATCATTCCTTCCGGATCCATCGCGATCGGCTGCAGATAGACCGCGCCAATTTCCATGCCGCCCTGCACCTGATGTTTGCCGATCGGATACTCGGCCGCCGACGCCGCAATTGCGGTCATCGCCGCCACGGCTGCCACGCCGCTCATGATCCAGGTGGAACGCTGCATCGAAAACTCCTTCCTTTTTCTTGATTCGATATCGGACGGCGAAATGCGAACCGTGCAATTCGCCAAAAACGCTGATAGATCGAGGCTGATTCGAGGCGTTACGCCGCCGATACCGAAGTAGCCGGCGCGAAAACACGAACACGAACACGAACACGAACGCAAATGCGAACGATTATCAATCAGGTGTAAGTGTACACGAATGCATCATGACGACCAAGCGACCCTTGCGCGCATAGGGTCGCCGGTCCGAGAGGCCGTTCTCAGCCGGCCCCGGTGACGGAATCGCCGACATTCGCACCGAATACACGCTCGCGCAGCACAGCCAGTTGATCGCGCGTCGCGGCCGCCTTTTCGAATTCGAGGTTTTTGGCGTGCTCCATCATTTGCTTCTCGAGCCGCTTGAGCTCCTTGGCGAGATCCTTCTCGGACATGTCCTCGAACTTCGCGCGCTGCTGCATTTCCTTCAGTTCAGCGCGCGCTTCGTCGGCGTTATAGACCCCGTCGATGATGTCCTTGACCTTCTTGACGACGCCGCGCGGCGTGATGCCCATTGCCGCGTTGTGAGCGATCTGCTTCGCGCGCCGCCGCTCGGTTTCGTCGATCGCCCGGCGCATCGAATCGGTTACGTTGTCCCCGTAGAGAATCGCCGTACCGTTCACGTTGCGCGCCGCGCGGCCAATCGTTTGGATCAGCGAACGTTCGGCCCGCAAGAAGCCCTCCTTGTCCGCATCGAGAATCGCCACGAGCGACACTTCGGGAATGTCCAGCCCCTCGCGCAGCAAGTTGATGCCGACGAGCACATCGAACGCGCCGAGCCGCAAGTCGCGAATGATTTCGACGCGCTCGACGGTGTCGATATCGCTGTGCAGGTAGCGCACCTTGACGCCGTGATCGGCAAGAAACTCCGTCAGCTGCTCGGCCATGCGCTTGGTCAGCACAGTCACCAGCACGCGCTCGTTCACGGCGACGCGCGCGTTGATTTCGCTCAAGACGTCGTCCACCTGGGTGCGCGCGGGCCGCACTTGCACGGCCGGATCGACGAGGCCCGTGGGCCGCACCACCTGCTCCACGACCTGCCCCGTCTTCTTCTTTTCGTAATCGGCCGGCGTGGCCGATACGAAAACAGCCTGACGCATCTTGCGCTCGAACTCGGGGAACTTGAGCGGCCGGTTATCGAGGGCCGAAGGCAGCCGAAAACCATACTGCACGAGGTTTTCCTTGCGCGAACGGTCGCCGTTGTACATCGCGTTGAGCTGCCCGATCAGCACGTGCGACTCGTCCAGCAGCATCACCGCATCCCCGGGCAGGTAATCGACGAGCGTCGGCGGCGGCTCGCCCGGCGCCGCGCCCGAAAAATGCCGCGAGTAATTTTCGATGCCTTTGCAAAAGCCAAGCTCTTGCAGCATTTCGAGGTCGAAACGTGTGCGTTGCTCGAGGCGCTGCGCCTCGACAAGCTTGCCTTCGGCGTAAAACGATTCGAGGCGCTCGCGCAACTCGTCCTTGATCGTCTCCACGGCGCGCATGACGGTCTCGCGCGGCGTCACGTAGTGCGATGACGGATAGACCGTGAAACGCACGATCTTTTGCCGCACGCGCCCCGTCAGCGGATCGAACAGTTGCAGCGACTCCACTTCGTCGTCGAATAGCTCGATGCGCAGCGCCATCTCGGCGTGCTCGGCCGGAAATACGTCGATCGTATC
>CAYRLJ010000034.1:14065-16410 GCA_964425025.1 uncultured Burkholderia sp.
TCGTATCGCCGCGTACGCGGAACGCGCCTCGCTGGAAATCGGCCTCGTTACGGTTGTATTGCATCGCGATCAAACGCGCGATGACGTCGCGCTGGCCGATCTTGTCGCCCGTGCGAAGCGTCAAGATCATCTGGTGATATTCGCTAGGATTGCCGATACCGTAGATTGCCGACACCGTCGCCACGATCACCACATCGCGCCGCTCCATCAGGCTCTTGGTGGCCGACAAGCGCATCTGTTCAATGTGCTCGTTGATCGAGGAATCCTTCTCGATGAACAAGTCGCGCTGCGGCACGTATGCTTCCGGCTGGTAGTAGTCGTAGTACGAAACGAAGTATTCGACGGCATTGCGCGGAAAAAACTCGCGAAACTCCGAGTACAACTGCGCCGCTAGCGTCTTATTCGGCGCGAACACGATGGCCGGCCTGCCTAGCCTGGCGATCACGTTCGCCATCGTGAACGTCTTGCCCGAGCCCGTCACGCCGAGCAGGGTCTGGTACGACAGGCCGTCGTCGACCCCCTCCACGAGCTTGGCGATGGCGGTCGGCTGATCGCCGGCCGGCGGATACGGCTGGTAGAGATGAAATGGGGAGCCCTCAAACTCGACGAATTTCGATTCGTCAAGGGCATCGGCGGCGGCATGGTGCTGAGCTTCGGACATGGAAAGGCGCTTCCTTCGCCGACAAAACAGCTATTTTAGCGTTTTGCGCTCGCTCGAGCAGCGCACTGTCGCATAGCTACGCGCGATTCACCCGGCCGCCGCCAAATCGGCAAATAGCGCACGACCGTTCATGCATGTTCCGTTTATATGGAGCAACAGCGCGCAAACGCGGCGGCGGGATTCGTTACAATCACATATTCCGCGCTCAGCGCGCGAGCCGCGGGTCAACTGACCGTCGGCTTGCTGTTCGCCGGCGCGTGCAGTGCCTGCCCGTTTTTAGTTTCCTTCCTACTACCGCCGATAGACACCATGTCCCTGTTCTCCGCTGTCGAACTCGCTCCCCGCGACCCGATCCTCGGTCTTAACGAGGCCTTCAACGCCGATGCGCGCCCGACCAAAGTCAACCTCGGCGTTGGCGTCTATACGAACGAGGAAGGCAAGATCCCGCTGCTGCGCGCCGTTCGCGAAGCGGAAAAAGCGCGCGTCGAGCAAGCACTGCCGCGCGGCTATCTGCCCATCGAAGGCATCGCCGCTTACGATGCCGCCGTGCAAAAACTGCTGCTCGGCGACGCGTCGCCGCTGATCGCCGCGGGCCGCGTCGTGACGGCGCAGGCGCTCGGCGGCACGGGCGCGTTGAAGATCGGTGCCGATTTCCTCAAGCGTGTCAACCCGAACGCGAAGGTCGCGATCAGCGATCCGAGCTGGGAAAACCACCGCGCGCTGTTCGAAAGCGCCGGCTTCGAAGTGGTCGCCTACCCCTACTACGATGCGCAAACGCATGGCGTCAATTTCGAGGCGATGTTGGGCGCGCTCAGCAGCTATCCGGCCGGCACGATCATCGTGCTGCACGCCTGCTGCCACAACCCGACCGGCGTCGACCTGAGCGAAGCGCAATGGAAGCAGATCGCCGAGGTGGTGAAGGCGCGCAACCTCGTGCCGTTCCTCGACATCGCCTATCAAGGCTTCGGCGACGGCATCGATGCCGATGCGGCAGCCGTGCGCTTGTTCGCGGCGGCGGAACTGAACGTGTTCGTGTCGTCGTCGTTCTCGAAGTCGTTCTCGCTTTACGGCGAGCGCGTGGGCGCCCTGTCGATCATCACGGACAGCAAGGAGGAAGCGACTCGCGTGCTGTCGCAACTGAAGCGCGTGATTCGCACGAACTACTCGAACCCGCCGACGCACGGCGGCGCGATCGTCGCGACGGTGCTCGGCACGCCGGCTCTGCGCACGATGTGGGAACAAGAGCTCGGCGAAATGCGCGATCGCATTCGCGCCATGCGCGGCGGCCTCGTCGAGCGCCTGAAAGGCGCCGGCGTCACGCGCGACTTTAGCTTCGTGAACGCGCAACGCGGCATGTTCTCGTACTCGGGCTTGACGTCCGCTCAAGTGGATCGTCTGCGCGAAGAGTTCGGCATTTATGCCGTCGGCACAGGCCGCATCTGCGTGGCCGCTCTGAACACGCGCAACATCGACGTGGTGGCGAACGCCGTCGAGCATGTGCTGAAGTAAAACGCTCACACGGGTGAGCCGCGCATGACGCGCGGCCACCGTTTGACTTCGATGGCGCCCTCTCGCGGGGCGCTATTTTTTTGCCGTTTGATGGCTTCGCGTGGCCTTGCGTAATCTCGTTTGGCCTTGCGTTGGCCTTGCGTTGGCCTTGCGCGCCCTTCGCGCCGCTGGACCC
>CAYRLJ010000034.1:16510-23471 GCA_964425025.1 uncultured Burkholderia sp.
TTGGCCTTGCGTTGGCCTTGCGTTGGCCTTGCGCGCCCTTCGCGCCGCTGGACCCCGGCGCCGTCCACGGCTTCAGCCGGTTTTAACGAATATCGCGGTGGATATCGTGCGTGACGAATCCCGCGTCGTTGTCGGGCATGTCGAGCCAGCCCGGTTGCGTCAAGCTGTCGCGGATGTCGCGCAAGCCGCACTTCCAGTGCACGTTCATCGTCGACTGGCCGAATTGATAATCTTTGTAGTTGCCGTCGAATTCCTTGTCGCGATAGACGAGCTGAAACACGTTATAGCGGTGCGACGACGACAACTCTTCGGCCAATTTGCACCAAGGGTCGTCACGATGCTCGGGCGCGACCCGCGTAAGCACCTCGCGCAGCACATGCCGAAAGCGTTGCGAGTGCTGCATCATGTCCGTCACCATCCGAGTTCGGCTCGAGTACTGGATGTCCTTCATGCGTCCTTGCACGTCAGTCAGGTTCGTCGGCACGGGACCCCTGGCGCTCCATAGATCGACTTGAAACGCGAGCGTATCGCGACGCGGCGAGGCCTGAACGACTTCGGACAACGGCGAATTGGACATGAGCCCGCCGTCCCAGTAAAACTCGCCGTCGATCTCCGTCGCGGCAAACCCGGGCGGCAGCGAACCCGAGGCGATGAAATGTTCGGCGCGCAGCTTCGTATGCTGGTTATCGAAGTAGGCGAAGTTGCCGGTGCGGACATTGACCGCCGCCACCGAGACCCGCGTCTCACCGGAATTGATCCGGTCGAAATCGCACAAGCGCTCGAGCGTCGACTTCAGTGGCCCCGTGTCGTACCAACTCGCGGTGCCCGGCGTGCTCGATGTAAAAGCCAGCGGCGGCGGCATGCGCGGCACGAAAAAGCCCTTTTGACCGTCGACGATCGCGCTGAGCGCCTGCATCGTCGTAAAGGCGGTGCGTACGGGCGAGGCGGCATCGAAGAACGCATGCTCGAGCGCCGGCGGCAACGGAAAACCGTATGCGGGCTGGCATATGGTGTCCCAGAACAGCTTCAATTTGCCAACGCGATGCTCGGGGGCATTGCCGGCGATGATCGCCGTGTTGATCGCACCGATCGAAATCCCCGTGATCCAGTTCGGCACGATGCCGGCTTCGTGCAGGCCTTCATAGACGCCGGCCTGGTACGCACCGAGCGCGCCCCCGCCTTGCAGCACGAGCGCGACCGTTTTATAGGGAGGCAAGGGACTCGGCGGCATGGCACTGCCCGGTGCATCTGCCGCACCTGCCGCACCTGCCGCGCGTGGCTCACCGGTATCCGATGCTGCGCCAGCGCGAACCCGCCTAGACTTGCTCTCCCCCATGTTGCCTCCTTATTGCATGCACCAGCCGTGCGAGACGATGAACGATTGCCCCGTCAGCGCGGCACTCGGGAACGTGCTGAGGAACAGCACGGTCTGCGCCACGTCTTCGACCGTTGTGAATATGCCGTCGACCGTCTGCCCGAGCATGACTCGCTTGATCACTTCTTGCTCGGTGATGCCGAGCTCTTTCGCCTGCTCGGGGATTTGCTTGTCGACGAGCGGCGTGCGCACGAAACCGGGACACACGACGTGCGAGCGCACGTTATGGGCCGCCCCCTCCTTCGCCAGGACGCGCGAAAGGCCGAGCAACGCGTGCTTGGCGGCGACGTACGCCGACTTCAACGGCGAAGCCTCGTGCGAATGCACCGAGCCCATGTAGATGACGATGCCACCGCGATCGCCCTTGTACATATGCTTGAGCGCGGCTTTCGTCGTGAGGAAAGCGCCGTCGACGTGAATGGCCTGCATCTTCTTCCAATCGGAAAAGCTGTAGCTTTCGATCGGATTGACGATCTGAATCCCGGCATTCGACACGAGGATGTCGACAGAACCGAATTGCTCCGCCACTTCGTCGATGCCGCGATTGACGGCCTCTTCATCGGTCACGTCCATCGCGATGCCGATCGCCTTGCCCCCCTCGGCGCGAATTTCCTCGGCGACCGCTTGTGCGCCGGCCAAATTCAGATCGGCAATCGCCACGGCCGCGCCTTGCGCCGCAAGCGTACGCGCAATTTCTTTGCCGATCCCGCTTGCCGCGCCCGTCACAACCGCGGCCTTCCCGTTAAGACTCGTATTCAACGACGACATTCGTCACCTCTCAAGCGTGCGTGGACAATGACACCATGGCGCGCGGCGCGGCGCAACCTGGCAGAACGTCATATGCCGTTCGGCCGAATTTCGCGCCGCCACCGACTTCGCTATTGTGCCCCAACGACGAGCGTGAGCGCGACTCATCGCAAATCGGATTAAGCTCTCGTTGTTCACGATCACACTTTCTTTCAGATTTCGAGGAGGAGACGCATGAACTACCGGCGACTCGGCCGTTCAGGCTTGCAAGTCAGCGAGCTTTCCCTGGGCTCATGGGTGACCTACGGCAATCAAGTGGATCGTGGCGTAGCGCGCGAATCGCTCGCCGCGGCGCGTGACGCAGGCGTGAATTTCTTCGATAACGCCGAAGTCTATGCGGGCGGCAAGGCCGAAGAGATCATGGGTCAAGCACTCAAGGAACTCGCCTGGCCGCGCGTGAGCTATGTGATCTCCACGAAGTTCTATTGGGGCTTGCGCGAGGCGCCCAATCAGTACCACACGCTCAATCGCAAGTACCTTCACAACGCCATCGACAGTTCGCTCGCCCGCCTACAGCTCGATTACGTCGACCTTGTGTTCTGCCATCGCGCCGATCCCAACACGCCGATCGAAGAAACGGTGTGGGCGATGAGCGACATGATTGCGCGAGGCAAGGCGTTGTATTGGGGCACGTCGGAATGGAGCGCCGACGAGATCCGCGCCGCCTACGAAATCGCCGAACGCCACCACCTGCACAAGCCCGTGATGGAGCAGCCCCAGTACAACCTTTTTTGCCGTAAGCGCGTCGAGCAGGAATACAAGCGGCTTTACGAAGACATCGGGCTCGGCTTGACGACGTGGAGCCCGCTCGCCTCCGGGCTGCTGACGGGAAAATATCGGAGCGGCGTGCCGAGCGGCAGCCGCGCTCAGTTGCAAGGCTACGATTGGTTGCGTACGCATCTGACCGACGCCGGCAAGAACGAACGCGTGGCCCAGCTTGAAACAGTCGCGCAGGAACTTGGCTGCAGCATCGGCCAGTTGGCGATCGCCTGGGTGCTCAAGAATCCGCACGTCAGCACGGTCATCACGGGCGCGTCCCGAGTCGAGCAGATCACGGAAAACATGAAGGCGACGGAAGTGGCCGCGCGCATCGCACCGGAGATCCAGCAGCGAATCGAGGAGATCGTCGGCGACATCGAACGTTGATCGATCGAGACGGCCGCGCGTGGCATCGTTCGCGCGCTGCCGTACAATACCGGCCCCGGTCCCCCGTTCGAGCGCAGCAGGCTAGAACGGATATGTCGACGCCCGTGCCCGAAGCGCTCGGGTGAGGGCGCCGCTGCTATACCGAAGCCTCGAACCGTTCCTCATCCGTATGCTCAGCTACCGCCACGCCTTTCATGCAGGCAACCACGCCGATGTTCTCAAGCACGCTGTCGTCGTGCAGTTGCTGCGCCACCTGGGCCAGAAAGACAAAGCCTATTGGTACGTCGATACGCACGCGGGCGCGGGCGTGTATTCGCTAGCCGAGGGCTATGCAACGAAGACGGCCGAATTCGAAACGGGCATCGCCAAGCTTTGGGACCGCACGGATCTGCCGGCCGCGCTGGAAGATTACGTTGCTCAGGTGGGCGCGCTGAACCCGGATGGGCAACTGCGCTACTACCCCGGCTCGCCGTATCTCGCCTGGCGCCTGATGCGAGAGCAAGACCGGATGCGGCTGTTCGAACTGCACAGCACCGAGATCGACGTGCTGCGCCACAACTTCCGGGATGCGGGGCGTCGGGCCATGCTCTATGCGGGCGACGGCTTCGATGGCCTCAAGGCGCTGCTTCCCCCGCCGCCGCGGCGCGCGCTTGTGCTGGTCGATCCCTCGTTCGAGGACAAGCGCGACTACGCTCGCACGATCAGCTGCCTCGAGGAAAGCCTTAAGCGGTTTGCTACCGGCGTATACGCGGTCTGGTATCCGCAGGTGACGCGCGCCGAATCGCAGCGCTTTCCCGAACAACTGAAACAGCTGCAGCAGACGAACTGGCTACACGCCACGCTCGCGGTCAGCCGGCCGCCGGAGGATGGCTTTGGACTGTACGGCAGCGGAATGTTCATTTTGAACCCGCCGTACACGCTCGCCGCCGCGCTAAAGGAGACCCTGCCCTACCTGGCCAAGGCGCTGGGGCAGGACGAGACGGCGCAATACAAGTTGGAGTCGCGCATCGCTTGATGCGTGGCAGGCCGATACTGCCCGTGAGCGGATAAAGGAAGGCGAGTGAAGCGCCGAAACAGGCGATACGAACGCACGACCTACCGCCAGGTGTACCGCCGAGACGTGTTTCCGGATGGTGTTGGGGCCGTTACCACCGGTTCCTAGGAGGCATCCCACATCCGCATTCCGCGGGGGGCCTGGCGCCAGGCAGCGCGATATAGGGCTCGACGACGATCGAAGGCTGCCCGTTCGACGAGCCCGTCTGTTTGAGCGTAGGCAGTTGTTGCGCGGGCACCATCGGCTCCGACGATAACGGGGCGGTTTGCAGGACGATGCCGCTTTGGCCATCGTGGATACCCGTCTGCGTATCGAGCACGATTCCGCTTTTGCCATCATAGATGCCCATTTGCGTACCCAGCTCCGATGGCTGGCCGCCGGCCATGGCGCGAGACGCGATGCCCATGAGAGCGAGATAGGCCGCCGCGCGTACGGCGGCGCGCAAGCGAGGCGAAACGTGAACGCTCATGGAACGGTCCGTGAAAGTGCGCGGTGGCGAATGGCGAATGCCCACACCTTAGCGCGGCGCCAACGTTCGCGCTAGTCGCGCCAGTGCCGATTTGGCCACGGTTGCCCGCGGCGCCGTAACGCCTGTCGAGCCGGCCCCAGACAAGACAAAGCCTCGCCAAAATAGCGAGGCTGGCAACAGTCACTTCATCGCGCGTGCGCGCACAGGCGCTCGAGCTTTAGCGCCGCCGGGATTCGCCCAGCTTAAAAATCAGTAGCCCTGTGATTCAAGGGAACGCAAGCGGCGCTCGAGGTCGTCGATGTCCGTCGACGATGCGAGGTATTCTTCGCGACGGGCGCGTTCGGCCGATTCAAACCAGTCGCTGAGTTTTTCGATGATGTAGGCAAACATGTCTTTCTCCAAGGGGCGGGGCGCATCCTGAGCGGATCGCACATCAGGTATTTCCCCTAAAAGGGTTAACCCGGATTATAAAGACCTTGGGACGAAAAGCGAGTGAAATGCTCGAATGATGTGCATTCCGCTTTGGAATAGTGCACCTGCGTCGGCTGAAACGGCGCGAATGCACCAAAGATGTGCGCCCCAGCGCTACACCGCTCACCCGCGCCGGTCGTGGCTCTGCCCGCCATCGTGGCAATCGGGGGTGGCCGCCAAGCTTTCGAGGATGGGGCAGTCGGGGCGCCCGTCCCCATTGCAATGCTCAGCGAGGTGGCCTAGCGTGTCGCGCATTTCAGACAGTTCGGCGATGCGCCGTTCAAGATCGGCCACGTGCTGGAGTGCGATCGTCTTCACTTCGGCGCTGGAGCGCGAACGGTCCTGCCAGAGCCCCAGCAGCTTGCGGATATCGTCTACAGAAAAGCCGAGATGCCGCGCCCGCCGGATGAATCGCAGCGTATGGACTTCCTGCCGGCCGTACAAGCGGTACCCGGAGTCGGTGCGCCCTTTCGGCTCGAGCAGATCGACGCTCTCGTAATAGCGAATCATTTTGGCCGTCACACCCGATTCGCGGGCCGCTTCCCCGATATTCATGGCAATCCCAACTCAACAAGTGAACTGGCATGAAGCGTACACCTTCCCATCGTTGGAAGGTGTACGCTTCATGGAATTGAGCCGCCGAGACATGTTACTGTGCCTGAGCGGAGCGTCATCTGGGCCGTTGAACCATTTCGAAGAGGAAACCTTGCAATGATCGAATTCAAAGTCGAAGGCATGAGCTGCCAGCACTGTGTGGGTGCCGTCACGAAGGCGATTCGCTCGCTCGACGCGGGGGCGCACGTTGAAGTCGATCTCGACGCGGGAAGCGTGCGCGTGCAATCGAATGAGAAAGCCGATCGGCTAAGCGCCGCTATCGTGGAGGCCGGGTACGTAGTCGAGAGCAACCGTACGATCGTCGATGCTTGACCAACCGCGCAACGCGCCGTTCACCGTCGCCGTCATCGGTGCGTCGGGGCTGCTCGGACGCGCGCTCGCACGCGAGCTTGCCGCACGCGTCGGCTGGCGCGTGGTGGCAACGGCGCACCGACGCGTGCATGGAAACATGCTCGCGCTCGATATCCGGGATTCAGCCGCTGCCGCCTCGTTCGTCGACAGCGTTCGCCCCGATGCCATCGTCATCGCCGCCGCCGAGCGCAGGCCCGATGTCTGCGAACGCGATCCCGCGGCCGCGCGCGCATTGAACGTCGATGCAGTGCGCACGATCGCGTCGGCCGCCGGGCAATGCGGTGCATGGGTGCTGTCGATTTCGACCGATTACGTATTCGACGGCAGCACGCCGCCTTATCGCATTGGCGACCGGCCCGCTCCGCTCAACGCATATGGTCACAGCAAACTCGAAGGCGAGCGCGCGCTTGCTCAATCGACCGACTTGGGGTGCGTGCTCAGGCTGCCCCTGCTGTACGGCCCGATCGTCGAGTGGCCGGAATCGGCCGTGACGAGCCTCGTGCCGGCCATTGTCGCGTCTCAGGATCCAGGTGCCCGCGCCGCTCCGATGGACGCCTGGGCAACGCGTTATCCAACCTACACACCCGATGTCGCTTACGTGATTCGCGGCATGCTGGAGCGGCATGCGCAAGGCGAGGCGGTGTGCGGCATCGCGCAGTGGTCCGGCGACGAG
>CAYRLJ010000034.1:23481-39394 GCA_964425025.1 uncultured Burkholderia sp.
GCTGTGTCCCGGGTAGGCCCCATGACGAAGTTCGAGATTGCATCGCGCATCGCACGGGCCCTTCACGTCGACGCCCGCCTGGAGGCCCAAAGCACAAGCGTCGAGACGACGCCGCGTCCTCGCGACTGCCATCTCGACTCGAGCCGGTTGGAAGCGCTCGGGATCGGCCGGCGCACGCCGTTCGACGTGGCGATCGCCGACGTGCTCGGCGCTGCGCCCGAGCTCGCGCCGCCGCGGTGACGGGCAACGTCCTCTCGACGCTCAGTGGAAGTTTCGACTATCCGATTGCAGACCACCGAGAAGGTGCGACAAATCCACGAGCCGCTTGGCCACGAGATGTCGCACTTCTCCCTGACATTGCCACACGCCGTACACCGCGAGCAGCGAGGCGCCTAGCACTTCCTTGCGCTGTTTTTCGACCAGGCTCGGCCAGATGATGACGTTGATGTTGCCGGTCTCGTCCTCGAGCGTCACGAAAATCACACCATTGGCCGTCCCCGGCCGTTGACGCACCGTCACGATGCCGCACCCGCGCGCAACTTGGCCGTTGCGATAGCCGTTCAGCTTCGCTGCCGGCATCAGCCTCTTTTCGAGCAGCGTCGCGCGCAACAGCGCGAGCGGATGGCGTCGCAACGTCAGCCCCGCGGAGCGGTAATCGGCCACGATGTTTTGCCCCTCCGTGGGCGCGTCGAGCAAAGGCGTGTCGTCCGAGTCAACCGCCGCGGCCAGCATATCCCGTTCAGGCACGGCGGCCACCGAATGCCACAGCGCTTCACGGCGATTCCCGACCAGCGACGATAACGCGTTCGCATCGGCGAGCACGTGCAAATCGTGTCGATCGAGCTGCGCGCGGCGCGCCAAATCGTGCACGTTCTCGAACGCTCTGACAGCGCGCGCGTTTTCGATACGCTCGGCGACGTCTTCCTTCATGCCGCGCAATAGCGTTAGGCCGAGCCGCACGGCCGGGCGCACTTCGCCTTCGATCGGCTCGAGCGAGCAATCCCATCCGCTGATGGTCACATCGGCCGGCAATACCTTCACGCCATGCCGCCGCGCATCCTGCACCAGTTGAGACGGCGAATAAAATCCCATCGGCTGGCTGTTCAGCAGCGCCGCAAGAAAAGCCTCGGGTTCATGACACTTGAGCCAACTGCTCGTATAAACGAGCAGCGCGAAGCTCGCGGCATGGCTTTCGGGGAAACCGTATTCGCCGAAGCCTTTAATCTGTTCGAAGATCGCATCGGCAAAGCTGCGCTCATACCCGCGCTCGAGCATGCCGTTCACGATCCGATCGTAGTACTGCTGCAAACCTCCCTTGCGCTTCCATGCCGCCATCGCACGCCGCAATTGATCGGCTTCGCCCGGCGTGAAGCCGGCCGCGACGATCGCAACTTGCATCACCTGCTCCTGGAAAATGGGCACGCCTTGCGTGCGGCCCAAGGCCGCTTTCAAAGCCTCGCTCGGATAAGTCACGGGCTCGAGCCCTTGGCGGCGGCGCAAATACGGATGCACAGCGCCCCCTTGAATCGGCCCGGGACGCACGATCGCCACTTCGATGACGAGGTCATAGAACGTCTGCGGCCGCAAACGCGGCAGCATGCTCATCTGGGCACGCGATTCGATCTGGAAGACACCGACCGTATCGGCACGCGAAATCATCTGGTAGGTCTTCGCGTCCTCAGGCGGCACGTCCTGCATGACGAAGCGTTCGCCGCGCCGCTCGGAGACGAAATCGAGTGCGCGTCGTATCACCGACAGCATGCCGAGCGCCAAAACATCTACTTTTAGCAATCCTAACGATTCGAGATCGTCTTTGTCCCATTGAATGACGGAACGGTCGGCCATCGCCGCGTTTTCCACCGGCACGAGCCGCGTCAGCTTCCCCCGGCTGATGACGAAACCGCCCGAATGCTGCGATAGATGACGCGGAAAGTTCAGTAGCTGTGCCGCAAGCTTTGCCCAAGCTTGAATGAGCGGCTTCTCGGGATCGAGCCCCGACTCTTCGAAACGCGCGAGCAGATCGCGGCTCGTATCGAACCAATGATGAGACTTCGCCACGGCATCGACGATCTGCGGATCGACGCCAAGGGCCTTGCCCGTTTCGCGCAGCGCGCCACGCGGACGATAGGTGGAAACCGCCGCCGCAATCGCCGCACGATGCCGGCCGTACTTGCGATAGATGTACTGCATGACGAGCTCGCGCCGTTGATGCTCGAAATCGACGTCGATGTCGGGCGGCTCGCCCCGCTCCTTGCTGATGAATCGCTCGAACAGCATGTTGCCGCGCGCGGGATCCACCTCGGTGATACCCAGGCAATAGCAGACGGCGGAATTGGCAGCCGACCCACGTCCTTGGCAAAGAATGTCCTGGCTGCGTGCATAGCGCACGATGTCGAAGACCGTCAGAAAGTACGGCTCGTAACGCAGTTGCGCAATCAACTCGAGTTCGTGCTCGATCTGCTTTTGAACGGCATGGGGAATGCCGGCGGGAAAACGCCGTCGCGCGCCCGCATAGGTTTCTTGCCGCAGATAAGCGGTGGGCGTGCATCCTTCGGGCACGAGTTCGTCCGGGTACTCGTAGCGCAGTTCGTCGAGCGAAAAGCTACAGCGCGACAAAATGTTGACGGTCTCGCGCAACGTTTCTTCGGGATAAAGATTGACGAGACGCAGACGCGAACGCAAATGCTGCTCCGCATTGGGCGCGAGTTCGTAGCCGCATTCGTGCACGCTCTTGCCGACGCGAATGGCCGTCATCGTATCTTGCAGCGGCTTGCGCGAACGCAGGTGCATGACGACGTGGCCGAGTGCCACGACTGGGACGCCCTGGCGGCGCGCAACATATTCGATCGCGCCGCGATGCATATCGTCCATCGCCCGCTGATGGAGCACGAGCCCCGCCCAAGCACGGCCGGGGAACGTCTCGTCGAGCCATTCGAGCTGCGCGGCGAGCGCGTCTTCCTTGGCCGGAAAATCGGGCACGAGAATGGCCAGGCAGTCGGGCATTCCACGCAGATGCGAGTAGTCGGGCTCCGGGCGTGAGAGATCGTGCGGCGTCAGCCGATATTCTCCCTTCGGCGAGCGCGTGCGCGCGAGCGTGATGAGCTCCGACAGATTGCCGTACCCCTCGCGGTTTTGCGCGAGCACGATGAGCCCGAATGACGGCGAGCCATCGGAATGGGACAAGCGAAAATACGAGCCGATGACGAGCGGCAGCCCGGCTTCCTTCGCGGCATCATGAGCGCGCACGACACCCGCGAGCGAGCATTCATCGGTGATCGCGATACCCGCATAGCCGAGCTGCGCCGCGCGCGCGACGAGCTCTTGCGCGTGCGACGCGCCGCGCAGGAACGTGAAGTTGGAGAAACAAAAAAGCTCGGCGTACGCCGGCAGTCCATTGAAACCGGCACTCATCGCACATCATCCGAATAAACCGTGAAGGAACCAGCGCGGCCCTTCGTCCGCCTCGCGGCTGCTCACGCGTTCGCGGTAAATCCAGTAATAGCTTTTGTCGTCGGCTTCGGCGACGAAGTAATCGCGAGTGACGAGTTCGCCGTCGAACCAGCCCGCCTCGATGCGTTCGGCCGGCGACACGACGCGCAGCGGCGATCCGTAAAACGGACGATGCGCGCGCGTGAGCAAACGCACCGGCGCGGCCAGCATCCAAGTTGGCCGCGGCAACCCTTCGGGCAGCGCGCCTTTGGTCCGAGGCTCGGCGAGCGGTGCCCACCGATTGGCGATTTCGGGCCGGTAATCGGCCGTGGGCGCGGGACGCAACACGTTTTCGTCACCGAGCCGAGCCACCAGCAACTCGAGCAGACGCGCATGGCTTTGCGCCGAGCCGCCAGGCTCCGGAAACAGCTGTTCGGCCGGCGCCACGGCCGCCTCCACCTTCGTGGCGTCGAGCCGCACCGCGATCATCGGCGCCGCCAGCTCGATGCGGTGCAGCCGCTCCTTCAGCAAACGCAGTAGATGCGCTTCCTGCCAAGCGGGCTCGCCGAGCGCGATGTCGATCGACGTCGGCTCCAGCGCTTGCCTGCCCCGTTCGTGCTCGAGCGAAAGCATGACGGCCGTCACCGCCAATTGCTTGGCACAGAGCCAGCCGCAGAGCTGCACGATCAGCCGGTGAGCGGCGTTGAGTGCGCCGTCCGCGTGCTCGATACGATCGGGCAGTTCGAGGCGTGCGGAAAACGTCGGCGGCAGCGTGAGCCAATCGAAGAGTTCGGGCGCCGTGCCGAACGCGCGATCGAGCGAATCGAGCACATGTTCGCCGCAGCGGCGCTGCAACCCTGCGCGCGGCAAACGACGAATGTCGGCGATCGATGCACAACCCAGCCCCGAGAACCAATCGGCGAACGGCCGCACCTCGGGCACCGAGAGCATCGGCAACGGCGACAAGGCGCGCTCGAGCGAGGCGAGCCGCATCACGCGCCGGTTTCCGTAGCGCGCGAGCAGCCATGCACCTTGCCCTGTCGGCGCGACACTCATGCGTGCCGTGAAGCCGAGCGCATCGAGAATCGCACGCGCCTGCCGGCACAATGCCCGCACCCCGCCGAACAGCCTCAGGCTCGCGCCGACTTCGACGATGACAGTCGCTTCCTCGGCAAGCGCCACGTCGGGCGAAAACCGCATCAACGCCACGCCAACCTCGCGCCGCGCCTCGGCCTCGCGCGCCGCGTCGCGCTCGTGCATGAGCACATCGGCCGACAATGTGAGCACGCCACCACGCTTCATCCCGAGCCGGATGCCGGCCGCGCGCGCCGCCGCATCGGCGATCACGACCTTGTCTTTCTCGAGCGCGACGCTGCCGGCCGCAGGCTCAGGCAGCCACTTCGGCCGGAAGACTTCGAGCGGCAGTTTCGGCAAGTGGACGGCGAGAAAGACGCGCATGGCGAGACAGCAAAACGGGGGTGGGTTGAAGAGGAATCGACAAAGGCTCCACGCGCAGGGGCCCTCGTCGCTTCACGATATCGACCATCAATCCATCGGCCGACGGCCGCAACGCCATCCGCAGCAGGGCCGGGGAGGCTTCTTGTGCAGCCGTTGCAGGCCGCACCATCACGAACAGCGTTTCGGAGGACTGCGCCGCCAAATGCAAACGCCGCAGCGATGACGACTGAGCGGACGACGCCCAAAAAATCAACGCCCCGCAACTGCCCGCCCGGAGGATTTGTTCGGCGGACCACAAGGCATCGGCCGTCTTGGGCGCCTTGATATGAAGCAGGCGCTCGAGCGATAGCCCGATATAGCCGAGACCCAAGCCATTGGGCACCTGCGGCGGCTGCAGCAGCACGACGGGCCGCTCGAGCGCGCTGAGCGCCGGCTGCAGCAATCGCATCTCGCCGATCCCCGGCTGCTGGACGAGCAGATCGACCAGCGCGCCGAGCGGCCAGCCGCCGCCGGGCAACTCGGCCGACAGCGCCGGATATCCTGTTTCCACCACGCGCGTGCGGCCGCGCGCAAGCTGCGAGGCCCGCCATAACGACGGATGAATCTCTTCGGCACGGACGGAAGCAGCAAGCATCGGCAACAATAAACCCTGTATATATATACAGTATCTTACACGCCAATTGCGAGACGAGGAACTGGAACTTTTTATGCGTCATGTCCCCTTGCGTTGCAACCTCTGGACGCCACGACTTTTCGTAAAAGCGTGTTATCTGTCTACCTCCCCCCACCATCGGATTTCCGGGCACGCGGCTTCATGCGTTCATGAGCTTCACGGGCCAGCGTCGCTCACCCGCCCACGCTCTCCAACACCGCCTGGCACCACTGGCCGAAGGAGCCTTGGTACGGAACGGCGGCGAGCCCGCCCTCCCCGTTCGCGTGAGGAAAGACGGTCTTTACGCGCGCATGCTGCGTGCTTTCGCTTTCGAGATCGATGTAATAGAGCTCACGCTGACGCCCATCGGCAGGCGCCTCGGCAAATTGCCGCAACAACAGCCGCAGCAACGCATCTTCATCAGGAAAGCCGTACCCAACCAGTACTGCCACGCGCGACTCCTGCAGCAGTCGAACCGCCTTCGGAAACAAGCCTTGAAAGTACGGCAGATCGTAGTCCTGCGCGCGGGAAGGAAGGATGATCTCGGGCGGGTTCGCTTGCAGTGCTGCATCCGTGCGCGGCCGATAGTCGACTTCGAATTCGCCCCCCACCCGAAAAATCTCGAAGCCGCCGTTGAGCTTAAGCAAATGGCCGCTCGCGTGCGGCCGGATGATGGCGGACGCATCGGCGTCGCCGCAATACTTCACCGGCGTGAAGCCGCGATAAAGCGCACGCGAAGCAACGCTTGGGCGGCTGCGCCTGCGTCCTCCACTGGCGGTGGCCGAATCGACGAGCGTCTCGACGAGAAAGTCATAGTTCGTCGTCAAGAAATTGACCCGTATATGGCCACTCGCGTGCGCCTTCGAGTTAGCCAGCACGGAATGACGAGCGAGTGCACCGAAGAACGACAAAATCACCGCCTGCTCGCCGGTGAGTGAGCTGTCGAAGGCGAGCCCACGAGCATCGAAACGGGGCGACGGCGCACAAGCGGCCAACTTCCGATAGACCAGCAAACGTAGCTCACGCTCGACCAGCGCCAAAGCGTAATCGTCGACGTAACGGTGCCGTATCGGCGGATATTTGCGCAGCATGCCGACCTGATACACGATGTCGAGAAACACCGTCCGGTCGATGCGTAAATCGTCCGTGTAGAAGTTGATCGCCTGGAGAAAATCGGAGAGCGCCGGCGATTGACCGCGCCAGTCGTCGTTCGAGAAATCGAACAGATCCGTGCCGACGGGATAACGCGCGTCCCACGAATTGGAAAACCCAGCGCCGAGCACGAACGTTACGTTGGCCGCGACCGTGGCGGGCCCCTCGATGATGGATCGGAGCGTGGCCGTGAAACGCGCGGGCGAAGCCGACGAATCGGTAGCGGTCATCAGTCGAAGCAAGCGGCAATAGATTACCGCCCGCGTGCAAACCGCATGCCGCGCTAAGGCGCTGAATCGAGCGCACCGGCGCCCGGGGGCGCGGGAAAATGCACGCCTGCCCGCTGCGCCGCAGCCGTGATGTGCGCCTCGATGCTGCGGCCCGCCGCTTCGCAGTCGCGTGCCTTCAACGCATCGAGAATCGCGCGATGTTCGCGATACGTCGATTGCAGCAGTTCACGTCGATAAAAGGGCAAACGCTGGCTCTCTTTCATGATTTCGCTGCTGCTGCGCAAGATGGCTTCGATGGCGCCATTGCCGGCCAACGCGACAATGCGCATGTGGAACGAGAAATCGAGGCGGGCCGCCGTGTCGAGATCACCCTCTGTCAACGCATCGCGCAACTGCGACATATTCTCTTCGAGCGATTCGATCACTTCGTCCGTCATCGCCAGCGCCGCCATGCGCGCGGCAAAACCTTCGAGCGCATAACGCACCTGGTAGGTATCGGGCAGCGACGACTGCTCCGCAAAACGCCACGCCGGCCCCGCCTGGGCGCGCGCATTCTGCACGTACACGCCCTTGCCTGCACGGATCGTCAACATGCCGAGCGCCTCGAGCGTCGAGAGCGCCTCGCGCAGCGCGGCCCGGCTGATGTCCAACTCCTCCGAAAGCTGCCGCTGCGCGGGCAGCGCGCTGCCCTCTGGATACTCGCCGCGCTCGATGCGCTCGCGGATCGTCTGGGTTGCGACTTCCGTCACCGTCTGTGTCGTGGTGCCCATCGTGCCGAAACTCCCCTGGTCGGACCAGTATTGTAACGCCGCCCCATTTAAAGGCCCGCTTGCCCCGCTCTTTCGCTCCGGGAAATGAGGGGTATACCACTACCATCGCCGAGCTTGACGCCAGTATATCGGTTTCCTACTCTTCGTCATAAGCTACCTGGTCTTACCAGTTAGACCAGACGATTTCCCGCCTGCGACCCTTTTGGAGAAAGCCGTGCTTAGATTCATCAATTCGCTGTTCGGCCGCGTCATGATCGCGCTAGTGGCCGGTATCGCGGTTGGCGCGTTGTTTCCGCACCTCGCGCAATCGCTGCGGCCGTTCGGCGACGGCTTTCTCAAACTGATCTCGATGGTGGTCGGGCCGATTGTCTTTTGCGTCGTCGTAAGCGGAATTTCCGGCGCAGGCAACTTGAAGAAGGTCGGGCGGGTCGGCGGCAAAGCCGTCCTCTACTTCGAAGTCATGACGACGATCGCGCTCATGATCGGCGCCGTGCTTGCCCTTGTGCTGAAGCCGGGCACGGGCATGAACGTCGATGTGCACACGCTCGACGCGCAAGCGTTGACGACCTACACCGAGCATGCGAAGAGCCTGAAGGACGTCGGGGCGTTCCTGCTGAAGATGATCCCCAGCACGGCGTTCGATGCCTTCGCGCGAGGCGACATCCTGCAAGTACTCGTGTTCGCCGTGCTGTTCGGTTCAGCCCTGTCGCTGCTCGGCGATAAGGCCAAACGCGTGAACTCGCTGATCGACGAGCTCGCACAGGTGTTCTTCCGCATCATGGGCTTCATCATCAAGCTCGCGCCGCTCGGCGTGCTCGGTGCCATCGCTTTTACGACGGGCACTTACGGAGTCGCCTCGCTCGAGCAATTGGGCCTGCTCGTGCTCGTCTTCTATGCGAGTTGCGCGCTGTTCGTCGTGCTCGTGCTCGGCATCGTCATGCGCCTTGCCGGTTTCAATGTGATCAAGCTCATCCGCTACCTGCGCGAAGAACTCGTGATCGTGCTCGGCACGGCTTCATCGGATGCGGTGCTGCCGCAGGTCATGCGCAAACTCGAGTGGATGGGCATCAAGGATTCGACGGTCGGTCTCGTCATTCCGACGGGCTATTCGTTCAACCTCGACGGGTTTTCGATCTACCTGACGCTCGCCGTGCTGTTCATCGCGCAAGCGACCAACACGCCGCTGTCGACGCACGATTTCATCGTCGTCGTATTGGTCTCGCTCATCACGTCGAAGGGCGCGCACGGCATCCCCGGTTCGGCGATCGTGATTCTGGCGGCCACGCTCTCGGCCATTCCCGCCATTCCCGTGCTGGGCCTCGTACTGATTCTTCCCGTCGATTGGTTCGTCGGTATCGCGCGCGCCTTGACCAATCTGATCGGCAATTGCGTGGCGACGGTCGTCGTCGCGGCTTGGGAACGCGACATCGATCATGCCCGCGCTCATCGTGTGCTCGATCAAGACCCGGAACTGCGCTTCGTGCAAGAAGTCACGTTGCCGCCGCTCGATTCGCCGGCTCATGGCGCGCCTGCGGTTTGATCGGTGAGATGAGATAACCCGTCGAAGCCCCCCTCTGCTGTAACGATCATCGAAAGAGGCTTACCCGCCTCTTCCCGTAACGATATTTGGTAATCACCGACTCGATCCATCATGGCCATTCCGACACTCGACCTCAACGCTCCCGATTTCACGCGCCGCTGCCTGAACCTAGCCGACCCGCGCCTCGGCGCAAGAGCGCTCGTCGCCAGCGACGAATTCTTCGCGCCGAAAGATCGGATGCTCGACCCGCAGCCCGCGGTGTTCATCCCCGGAAAGTACGACGATCACGGCAAATGGATGGACGGTTGGGAGACGCGCCGCAAGCGCACGACCGGGCAGGACTGGTGCATCGTAAAGCTGGCTCGCCGCGGCACGATCGAAGGTATCGACATCGATACGAGCCATTTCACGGGCAATTTCCCGCCGGCCGCATCGATCGAGGCCTGCGCGAGCACGAGCGAGATGCCGCCGGGCGACGCGCGCTGGCACACGCTCGTTGAGCCTACCGCGCTGCAAGGCAATCAGCACCACTACATCGGCGTGCGCCAGTCGGATACGTTCACGCATATCCGCATCACGCTGTTCCCCGACGGCGGCGTAGCACGGCTGCGTATCTACGGCCGGCCCGCGCTCGAAGAAGCGCTCGCCTCGCCGGCCGACGGCAAGCTGATCGACCTGGCGGCCGCGATCAATGGGGCGCACGTCGTTTGCGCGAACAACGAGCACTTCGGGCTCGCGGCCAACCTGCTCATGCCGGGCCGCGGCGCGAACATGGGCGACGGCTGGGAAACGCGCCGGCGGCGCGAGCCGGGCAACGATTGGGCGATCATCGCGCTCGCACGGCCCGGCGTGATCCGCAAGATCGAAGTCGACACCGCGTTCTTCAAAGGCAACTATCCCGATCGCTGCTCGTTGCAAGCCGCTTATGTCGCGGGCGGTACCGACGAATCGCTCGTGACGCAAGCGATGTTCTGGCCCGCCTTGCTTACCGAGCAATCGCTGCAGATGGATAACCAACACTTCTACGAACGCGAGGTCGCCGCTCTCGGTGCGGTCACGCACATCCGCTTCAACCTCTTTCCCGATGGCGGCGTATCGCGGCTTCGCCTCTGGGGCGAGCTCGCGTAAGGACGAAAACATGAGCCGCACGCTTCCCGTAGAACCGCTGACGCGCGATGCCTTCGCTCCGTTCGGCGATGTCATCTCGCTCGACGGCGCACGCCACTTCCCCATCAACGGCGGCACGACCGAGCGCTTCCACGATTTGGCAACGATCGACGTGGCCGAAGCGGGCGGGCGCACGCTCGTCAACGTCTTTCGTGCGCAACCGCGCAGCCTGCCGTTCGAAGTCTCGACGATGGAGCGCCATCCTCTCGGTAGCCAAGCTTTTATTCCGTTGGGCAATGGGCGCTACCTCGTTGTCGTCGCACCACCCGGCCCCTTCGATGAACGACAGATACGCGCCTTCGCCGTGGCCGGGAGCATCGGTGTGAACTACGCTCGCGGCGTCTGGCATCACCCGCTGATCGTTTTGGACGCCGTCGCCGATTTTCTCGTGATCGATCGCGGCGGCGACCAGCCGAACTGCGATGAAATCGGGCTCGACCGGTCCTACCGGCTGGCGTTGGACGAACTCGCCATGACGTAAGGCGGGGGCGCGGCTCGGGGCCTCGCACCCGAGCGCCCCCCCGTCCCTGAAAGCCCTGGTGATTGCCGCTAAAATGACGGGCATGGACAAGTGCCGTTACTGCGGAAAAATCCGTGACGAATGGGAATGCCATGGCCAGCACTGCCGGCGGGCGATCGCCAAGGCGCTGCGCCGGGAGCGTGCCGGCTTGCCGATGCTGCCGAACGTCATCCGCAACGAAGTGCCCGCCGGAGCCAGCACGAGCGAGGTCATCGCCGTCCTCTCGCGCCAACGCCTAAAGGCTCGGCGCGCGAACGAGGAGCGCCGCGAACGCCAAGAAGCGGAAGGCTTCGAGATCGCCCCTCAAAGCGCGCCGGCGAGCCGGTAGCCGACGCCCGTCTCCGTCATGATGTGCTCGGGCTGGGCCGGATCGCGCTCGAGCTTTTGGCGCAGATGTCCCATGTAGATGCGCAGGTAATGCGCACTTTCGACGTGCGATGGCCCCCACACCTCCTGCAACAATTGCCGATGCGTCAAAACGCGGCCCGCATGACGTCCGAGCGAAACGAGCAGTCGATATTCGATCGGCGTCAGATGAACGGCTTGACCGTCGCGCTGCACGGTCCGCATGGCGAAGTCGACTTCGACCGTGCCGAAGCATAGCTTCGATGCATCGTCCGATGCGCCGCGAGCGCGTCTTCGCAGGTGAGCGCGAATCCGCGCGAGCAGCTCTGCCACGCCGAACGGCTTCGTCAAATAATCGTCCGCGCCCGCATCCAGGGCGGCCACCTTTTCCTCCTCGCGTGTGCGCGCCGAAAGCACGATGACGGGAACGGAAGACCAGTCGCGCAATTGGCGAATGAGGTCTGCGCCGTCGATGTCCGGCAAACCCAAATCGACGATGACGAGATCAGGCCTTGCGCTCGCAGCCAGCGAAAGGCCTCTTCGGCCCAGTTCCGCCTCGACCACCCGGATGTTCTCGGATTCGAGCGACACCTGCACGAAGCGGCGGATGGCTTTATCGTCCTCGATCAGGACGACGGTTATCGTGGATTCCGACATAGTTAAATTGCCGAGTTAGGGGCCGTCCCGGATGGATCCCCGGCCCGCTCCGGTGATGCCGCAGGCGCCTGGTCCGGCACCCCCTCGTTCGTTTCGCTGTCCTGACCCGCCTCTGCTTCGATCGTCGGCGTCTCGCTCGCTGGCAACGTGAACCAGAACGCCGCCCCGATCACGGCGCCGGCAGCGTCGCAACGATTGTCCGCGCCGATTTCGCCACCGTGCGCCTCGACGATCGCCCTGCAGATCGCCAAGCCCAAACCGATGCCGGGCTTGGCCGACTCCTTCTCGCCGCGCGTGAATTTCTCGAACAGGCGCGTTTCCATGCCGGCCGGCAACCCCGGCCCCCAGTCCTGTACTTCGACTTTGACGCGGCGCTGCGCACCCGCCTCCCGTGTCGATGCGGCAATCAAGATCGGCGAGCCGGCCGGCGTGTACTTCGACGCATTCTCGAGCAAATTCGCAAAGAGCCGTTCGACGAGCACCGCGTCGAGCCGCACGAGCGGCAGATCGGGCGGCAGCCGCGCATCGATCGCGCGCCCCGCCAGCATACGGCGGCAGCCAGACAATGCCGCGCCGACCACCTCCTCGATAGACGACCATTGCCGGTTCAACTGCATGCTGCCTTCCTGCAGCCGTGCCATGTCGAGCAGGTTCGTCACGAGCCCCGTCATGCGCAGCGCCTCGTCGTGAATCGCATTGGCCAGCTCCTGCTCGCGCGCGCCCTTCGCCGCGCCGCCGGGCGCTTGGGCAAGCATCGACGCGAAGCCGACGATCGACGTCAGCGGCGTACGCAAGTCGTGAGAGATCGCGGAGAGCAGCGAATTGCGAAGCCGCTCCGATTCCATGCTGACAAGCGCGTCTTGAGCGATCTCCACATAGTGCACTCGCTCCAGCGCCAGCGCGATTTGCGATGCGAACGTATCGATCATGCGGCGCTGCTCCGGTATCTCGAGTTCTTCCATGCGCGGGCCGACGATCGCGATCACGCCGCGCGTGCGCATCGGCGCTCTCAAAGGCAGATAGAGCGCCTGCGCGGCCGGCAGCGTGTCCGTGCCGTGGCCCGCGCTCTTTTGCTGGTCGTAGACCCACTGGGCGATATCCAAATCGACGTCCGATGCGTCTAGCATCAGCGCCTCGTCGGGGTTCTCGATCTTTTGCCGCACCTTCTCGGCGCTATCGGGCAACAGAATCGCCACACGCGCCTGAAAGACTTCGGCAACATGACGTGTGCCCACCTCGATGATCTGCGCCGTTTGCAGGGCGGCGCCAAGTTCGCGCGCCATCGCGAACATCGCGCCGGTGCGGCGCTCGCGCATCGTCGCAATGCTCGCCTGCCGCCGCAGACTCGCCGTCAAATGGCTGATCGTCAAGGAAGTCATCAGCATCACGCCGAACGTGAGCAGGTACTGCGTGTCCGACACGGTGAACGACATTCGCGGCGGCACGTAGAAGAAATCGAATGCCGCCACGCCAAGAAACGAGAACACCACGCCCGGCCCGCGCCCCAGCTTCGCCGCCGTAAAGATCGCGCCGAGCAGATACAGCATGATGAGATTCGCGAGCGAAATATGATCGACGAAGAAGCTTTCGACGACCGTGATCGCAGCGCAAATCCCTAACGCATAGGAGTACGAAACGATTGTCGAGCGAGGGCTACCCGCGCCGATCCCCGCAACCTGCGCGATGGTTTCGCCGCGCTCGGCGCTCTCGCGCACCGCGCCGGAGCTGACGAGCGTGACGTCGATGTCGCGTGCGGCGCGAATCAGGCGCTCGCCCGTCGATCGTCGCAGCCACCCGCGCCATCCGGATGGGGCAACCGCGCCCACGACGAGCTTCGACACATTACGCATGCGCGCGTAGGCGATCAGCGTTTGCGTGATCTCCTGCCCTTGCAACGTGACCGTTTCCGCGCCCAATTCCGACGCGAGCTTCAACGCATCGAGCGTGCGTTGACGAATGGCATTGGGCAGCCGCTGCAGCCTTGGCGTTTCGATGTAGACAGCAAGCCAATCCGCCTTCAGGCTCGAGGCGAGGCGCGCGGCCGCGCGCACGAGCGTCGCACTCTCGGGCCCGGCGCCCACGCACACGATGATCCGCTCGCGCGCTTGCCATATGCGCTCGATCGATTGATCGGCACGGTACTCGCGCATTTGCGCATCGACACGATCGGCCGTGCGCCGCAGGGCGAGTTCGCGCAGCGCGATGAGATTGCCTTTGCGGAAGAAGTTGCGAACAGCGTTTTCCGCCTGATGCGGCAGATAGACCTTGCCCTCGCGCAGGCGATCGAGCAATTCCTCGGCCGGTAAATCCACGAGCGTGACTTCGCCGGCTAAATCGAAGACGCGATCGGGCACGGTCTCCCAAACGCGGATGCCCGTGATTTGCCCGACGATGTCGTTCAAGCTCTCCAAATGCTGAACGTTGACGGTCGTGAAAACGTCGATCCCCGCATCGAGCAACTCGTGCACGTCCTGCCACCGCTTCAGATGACGCGAGCCTTGGACGTTCGAATGCGCAAGTTCGTCCACGAGCACCAGCCCTGGCTTGCGCGCAAGCGCCGCATCGAGATCGAACTCCTCGAGCGGGCGTCCGCGATAGTCGATGCGCGCCGGCGGCAGGATCTCGAGCCCGTCGAGCAGCGCGAGCGTTTCCTTGCGCCCGTGCGTCTCGACGAGGCCGACGACGACGTCGGCGCCTTCATCGCGCCTGCGACGCGCGGCCTGCAGCATCGCGAATGTCTTGCCGACGCCGGCCGATGCGCCGAAGAAAACCTTCAGCCGCCCGCGGTGGCGCTTTTCCTCTTCGCGCTGAATTTTATCGAGCAGTGCGTCCGGATCGGGTCGTTCCATGGAAGGTCTTTACGTCGACATGACCGAATCGCTTCAGTGTAGCGGTTTCAGTCGATCGAGCGCGATATTGAGCTTCAGCACGTTCACACGCGGCTCGCCGAGCATGCCCCACTGCCGCCCCGAGGTGCTGCGCGCGATCAACGAATGCACTTGGTCGGCCGTCAAGCCTCGCGCCTTGGCTACACGCATCGTCTGATATGCGGCGGCGGCGGGCGAAATGTCCGGATCGAGGCCGCTGCCGGACGACGTCACGAGATCGACGGGAACGGGCAACGTATTCGTCCGATCGGCCTCGTGCAGCGCGCTCAACCGCCCCTTCACCTCGTCGGCGAGCGCCGGGTTCGTCGGGCCCAGGTTCGAGCCGCCCGAATTTTCGGCGTTGTACGGATTCGGCGATGTCGCAGACAAGCGGCCCCAAAAGTAACCCGGCGCGTCGAATTGCTGTCCGATCAATTCGGAGCCGACGGGTTTGCCGTCTTTCTCGATCAAGCTGCCGTTCGCTTGGCGCGGAAAGACGGCCTGTCCGATGGCCGTGACGACGAGCGGATAGACGACGCCCGTTATCGCCGTCAACGTAGCAAACAGCACCAGCACGGGTCTCAACAGGTTTTTCATGTCAGGCAGCCCCTATCGCCGTAAGGAACATATCGATCAGCTTGATGAACGGGAACGGCAGCACGAGCCCCCCGAGCCCATAAAGCAAGAGATTGCGCCGCAACAGCGCAGCGGCGCCGAGTGCGCGGTACTTCACGCCCTTCAACGCGAGCGGAATCAGAAAGACGATGATCGACGCGTTGAAGATCACGGCCGACAGAATCGCCGATGCGGGCGAGGTCAAGTGCATGATGTCGAGCGCGCGTAGTTGCGGATACGTCGTCGCAAAAGCGGCCGGGATGATGGCGAAGTATTTGGCGACGTCGTTGGCGATCGAGAACGTCGTCAGCGAGCCGCGTGTCATCAGCATTTGCTTGCCGATTTCGACGATCTCGATCAGCTTCGTCGGATTCGAGTCGAGGTCCACCATATTGCCTGCCTCCCTCGCCGCTTGCGTGCCGGAGTTCATCGCGACGGCCACGTCGGCTTGAGCAAGCGCCGGCGCGTCGTTGGTGCCGTCGCCCGTCATCGCGACAAGGCGCCCCTCAGC
>CAYRLJ010000035.1:0-37889 GCA_964425025.1 uncultured Burkholderia sp.
AGTTTTACTTCGGCGAATCGTCGAAAAGTGGGTCAGATTTAAATCGGCGTTGACACTGAGCGGCCGAATGGGTCGCGAGCAGCCGACCACAGGGGGCCGATGGGCAACCGCTCGATATGCGCGTTGCATAACCCGAGAGCCGGTCATGGACCGCGACAAGCCGTCATTCCCAATGACAGGTCCACCTTGTAGCCTGCCGGTTTAACAAGAGGTCGACTCTGCCTGGATGACGTTGTCAGCGGGCCATCGTGCGCTGCTTGCCGCTATCGGACGTGCGGTTCGAGCGATGGTAGCGACTCCTCGCGGTTAATCAGGTGCCAGAATGCGCTTGACACCGGGGAAGCACAAGTCCGGCACGCTCGCAGGAAAAGTAATCTATTGTTTTCGATGCAATAGGGGACCGCAGGTTCTACCACAGCCGATTCTGGGGAGAATTACCGCCTATGAAAACCCTCCACATCCGTATCAAGTGGCATTACGCCACGGAGTATCTCGACATCGATACCAGCAGCTTGCCGCGGCCGGGCCAATGGCTTGAGACATGTGAGTACTGGCCTGATGAGCGGGACACGATTTGCTACACGGTGCACTGCCTGTCGACCAGCCTTAAGGGTGACCTCTTCACCATGACGTTGAAATACGATCCGGATCGGAATCCGGAGTTGGCTGAAAGAAGTTACTGGGGCACATCGACGGTAGAGGTCGATCTTAAGGCACGTATCGCTAAGGCGACGTGGAAGGACGACACTGACAACTCCCGCGATGGCTCCGTGAATTGCCGCGTTGACAACGACGCGATATTTGAAGAAGTCGTCCGGAGAGCCGCACAGGTCAACGCCCGTCCACAACAGGCGCTGATGAGGCGGATTCTGCTGGATCAATTTGGCGAGTGTGCGTTGACGGGCGAGAAAACGCCGGAGGTGCTCGACGTGGCTCACATTAACGCTGCGGGGATTGGCGGCAAGGCCAGCGTCGCTAATGGCATTCTCCTAAGAACGGACGTCCATCGGCTTTGGGACTGTGGGCTGCTGTCGATCGACGCGGCCGGGAAAGCGTCCTTGAAGCGGGAAGTGAGCGATCGCTACCGCAACGAACTCTGCGGCAAAGCACTGCCGGCGAACATACTAGAGCACGTGCGAGCGGCGCTGAAATGCTCAGTCGGCACGATTGGCTCGTGAGGCGTATGTCGTTGTCGAGTTTGAGGAGAAGGGCCAGCGGATAACGGAGAAGGCAATCTCGTTTTCATCGAGCAAAAGCGGTTTTGTCCCCCGGATCGAGTGTGCCAAGCGGGGGAAAATCCTAGCCGCCGGCCGCCCTTTCATAGAACTCGGGAAGGTTCAATATACATCGTCGAATCGATCGCAGGTCTGTCTTGGGAACGGTCTCGCAGATATCTGGGCCACTCTCACCTAGATCCAGTACACCTTGCGGGGCCTTGGCCGTATTGATCAGATCGACATAACAACCATAGTCGATGCCGTAGACTTGGTAGCGCTTGCCCGGTTCGTCCTTAGCCGAAACACCCTTTCGCAAAACATGGAGAACCCGCTCATCATAAAGGAAGTCGATGAGGCGATCTCTTGTGCCGATTTCGAGCAAAAATGCCTTCGTTTGACGTTCTTTGATGACCTTATCAACAATCCACTGCAATAGAGATCGCGCCTGCTCGTGTGCGCTAACCGCAGCATCCTTAGATCCCAAATACCACTGTCTCGCTGCAGTTCGAACGCCACTCACAGAAATCGTATCTTCATTGGCGCGCTGTGCTGCATGACTTAGGATATGGATGGCGTCTCTCGGCACGCCTTCGCATGCCCGGACCACCTCGTCGAATGCGTTAGCTTGAGTAAAGCCTTTTGAAATAAGTTCGGTTTCACTTTTTGGGGCCTCGATACCTTCGGCTTCCAATGCTACTTGCACGTGTTTTAGAACGAGTGCCTTATAAAAAGCGACCGCTTTGTCTTCGTCGTTATCAAAGACCATATAGTCGTCGAGATTGATAGCCGCAGATACATCGGCACCAAGTTCGAGCCCGATGTTCCCGATGGTCGCTTCTGGCAGAAGCAAACGACTGCGCTGTTCTATTGCTGCAATCTTGACTGTTGCACCTCTGGTGGGCAGGACGGCGCGTCTAATAAGGTCGGCTAGATAGGGCTGTAGATCCAGAGGAACCTCGCTCCACTCGTCGATCAGGATCCAGAGTCGACCTTTCGGCAATGCTTCAACAACTTTCCGTAACGCATTGCCAACACTCCCGAAATTAACCCGTGGTATTTCCTGTCCTGACACAACCTTTTTCGCAGTAACCGTTTCTTTGTTCGCACCGCCAGCTTTAGCCTCACCGGAAAAAGACGACGCAGTAGGCCCAATGCTGAATCCGAGCTTCGCTTCCGCATTATTTGAGTCCTCGGCAGAGGTCGATGCCTCCAGGGTGGTAGTTCCAACTACCTTTACTGCGCTGTGCGCCTCGAACAGTTCGTCAAGGGCCTTGCCGACTGCCCCAAGGTTCACGATTGCGTCATGATCAATCGCTTGCTCGAACATGCTGGCGTGAATCGCAGCCAATACGTCTATTAACAAGCGCGTGGCCCGTTGAGTTAGAGGAATCGAAGCGTCCGCGTAAATTCCGCCAGCCGAACCCAAATTGCGCATGTCAAGTTGAATCGCCATCTCGCCTGCGGCCCGGCGCGCTTGCCTGAGGACCGTGAGAAGGTGAGTCTTACCCGTCCCTCGCCGGCCGAAGATTACTTGATGATCCACCGATGAAAAAGCAGTAAACACGGAGCCGAAATCGACGAAGGTCCTCTGGAGCATTTCGTCGTCCTGCCGTTCGGCGCGCTTTGCAATACGTAAAAAAGCCAGATTGGTAGGTCTCATAATCGCCGTTGCCTAGCTGGGTTTGTGTTAATGACGCAAGCATACCGAGCGGTGGCGCAAAAGTCGCTCTGCGCGGGCGTCCAAATGGTAACTACGGCCGCACTGAGCCGCTCCGAGGCCTGGCAACCTGCGCGAACCTCTCCGCCGGTGACACACTCATTTCGACACAAGAAAGCCTTTCTTGCAAGGCCGAGAAGTCATGCGCGTGGGTTTTCCCGGAAAGTTGACAGATTTATCGTCGCAACGGAGACAAATTCATTACGGTCTACGCCTGCTCGCAGGCGTCGCGATACTGATGCACTTTTCCAGATAGAGGGTGTCGGCGGCCGTCCGCGTAGAGAGCCGCCATTGCTTCAGTCAGGTGGCTAAGTACCCTTCACGTCCGAAGTACTCTGGAAGCCGCGATTCATCCTCGCTCGACCTTCAACGACAAAAGAGGGTCGTTTTGCGACGATCAGTGCCATTCGGCGACTGGCGCGGCAACCAAGGCGCCGCTAAAACCGGTCGGCATACTCGCGCTTGCACGCCCAACTCGGCGACCTAGCTTGGGCCGCCCCCTTCCTGCAAAACTGCTTTTCGGATCGCGTTGAGTGCTGGGGGCCATGCGGCGCCCACGCCCCTGCCGATCGTTTGTAGCGCTGCCGCAGTTGGGGCCGTCAAGGCGTGCAGCGCCGCTTGGCCCCGCGCGCGAGGGCGTCGATTAAGCGTTGAGGCGTACTGATAAAACTGCGCTGATTAAGGTCCGACAATTAAGGGCTGTTCATCCCGACAATTAATCCGCGGCCGGATTGCCGAAGTGGCCAGGCCTGACCGGATTCTGTGGATAAGTCTCTTGAAGGTCGGGGTTGTGGGGCGAATTGCGTTGCGTGGAGATCGATGCGCGCTACGGCCGTGCTTCAATCGGCATGCGCCGGCGCACGCAGGGTTGTCCGCGTCGAGCGACCACGACGATAAGCAAGAGCGCGGGGGTGGGCGCTATTCTTGTTCGCTGCGGGCGACGTCGTAGCAGCGCTCGCGGTCCCAGTCGTGGTGAAGGGCTTTTAGGATGCCCACGCGCCGCGCAATCGCTTCACCGCGATCGGTGGCCAGCGTCGGCGCGTCAGCACTGCGCAGCGAACGGGATGGGCCGCGGCTGTTTAAGCGACTGACGATCGCACTGAGCGCGAGGGTGGCATGCGCCTCGGCGCGGGTGTCGCGCCACTGTTCACGTTCCGCCTTTGCGGCTTGCGCTGCTGCACGATAGCGACGCAGCACGGCCTTACTGCGCTCATGGCGCAGCCACTTGGTGAGTTTGAAGGCACCGAAGAGCGCGGCCGGCAGCTGACGCAGCGAAGCCAGCCCCCTAAAACCCCCGTCCTCCGTGCGCTCGGCGCGCTGCTGCGCTGTGACAAGCCCGGCGCGAAGCAGATCTCGCATCGCGCGCTCGGCGCGCCGCACGGGCAAGCAGGCGTGCTTGGCGAGGAACGGCACAGTCAGGTTCAAGAAACCGCCGTCGCGCTGTGGGATCCCAACTCTCAGGCTGGCCAGGTCGAGATACTTGAGCATCGCGCGCAGCAGCTGCACGCACGCGATGCGGCGCTCGAGGCGCTGCTGGCGATCGCTCCCGTTGGCGGCGTTCAGTGTCGGTAGGTGCTCGCTCGGATCGTCCAGGTACGCGTCCAGCCGTTGCTGCATTTCCAAGAGAATGCGCGGGCGACTCCCACTTCCAGTGCTGCGTTCGCCCGTCCTGCCGGACGAGCTCGCGCGCGACGGTGCCGGCTCGGTAGCAAGCGCCGGCACCGCACGATAAGCGGAGAGGGGTTGTGGCCGGTCGTGCATCAGACGGTCGGCTTGTTTTCGTCGGACGGCCGCGGCATCTCTTGCCCCGCTTGATCGGCCTGCGGTCGTGGGCTCGGCAGGGTGCCTTGCCTGGGGCTGCCACCGGGGCTTCCAAGCACGTCGCGCACGTGCTGGTCGACACGTGTATGGCGGTACTCGTCCATCGCGCGGTTCAACTGTGCGTCGCTGAATTGCACGCGCAGTCCCGCGTCGACGGCAACCTTGGCGGCCGCTCGCTGGTGAGCCTCGTTGCCGGCCAATTCGAGCGTGTGGCCAAACTTGCTTTGCGCAAGACGTAGCCCGGCCTCGATCGCCAAACGATCGATCTGTAGCACCTGCACGATGGCGCCGCGATCGCGCACGAGCTCGCGCCCATCCTGACGGTAGGTGACGTTACCGCGCTCGTCGACCGACCAGGACAGGCCGGATGAGCGGAAAATGATGGCGTTGTCTTCGCCGTCGGCGGCATTCGGCTGGGCCGATTTCGGCCGGATCACGCTGAATACTTCGCCGGCGGCGCTGCTATTGGCGTCGACGTCGGACGGTGCCGGGCGCGCGGTGCGACGCAGTTCTTCGAGCGCCCGCTCGTCGCCCGCCTCGGCTCGCGTGCGTAGCCAGTCGGAAAAACTTGGGCCGCTAGCCGATCCGTATTGCTCCTTCAGGGCCGCTCGTTCGCGTGCGATCGACTGCCTGAGTGCATCCTCGAGCCCCAAGCGCTCGGCGCGCGCCAGCGAGGTTGCCGCGCGCCGAGCGCTTGGGGCCAGTTGCACGTCTCGTTTGAGCGCGTCACGCCGAGTCTCGAACGCGGTGCGGATCTCGTCGCGGCGCTGCTGCTCGCTGGCGCACTGCGCAAGCCAGGCGGTACCGCGGGCCGCGATGTGCAATTCACGTGCAACCGAGTACTCGCGCCATAGCGCCGCGCGCGGCAGCTCACGGGGCGCGGGAATCGGCTCACCCGCCTGCTGCCGCTGATAGACCTCGCGCAGCATCGGCGCGGCTTCGCGCCAGGAGAGATTCAATTCTTTCGTGAGGAAATCTGAGACATTGAGCGCGCGCTTGCCGGCCCGAATGCGGTCGGTGCCGTCGCGGCCGGTAACGACCACGTACTTCGCCGGCCGCACACCATGCGTGTACGACAGCTCGGCAAGCAGGCGCCGGGCGTCCAAACCTTGGCGGATCTCCCGAAATTCGTCGTGCTGGCGGCTCGCATCTCGGCGCTCGCGCACTTGCCGTGCGAGCTGACAGACGACATTGTCCGATGCTCGGCCGGTGTGGCGCGGCGTGACGAATGCGTCGTCGCCGACGCGGGAACGTCGCGACCGCCGCTCGCCATGAGGCGGTACGTCCGCCGGCATCGCCGCTTGTAGCCACCAAGCCGCCGAGGCGGGATCGAATTCAAACGCTGCGTCGAGCGCATCGAATCGATCGATGACGCGGCCAGGCGCGTCATCATGTTCCCAGCCGCATTGCCACGCGTACGTGGCAAGGTCGATTTCACGCTCGTCGAACTCGCCTGCGGTGTCGAACAGCTCGGCGCCGCGTACAAACAAGGATCCGTGGGCGGACTCATAAGCGCGTGCGTCTTCTCGAAGCCATGCTTCAAGGCCCGCGGGGTCATTGCCCAGTTGCCGATCGCCGGGTGCAGCCGCACGGTCTTGGCTATCCGGCTTCTCGGGTGGTCGCAACGAGCTCGGGCCGGTGGCGTCGAAATCGAACGCCGAGCCGACCGCGTCGAACCGGTCGACAAACGGGTCTCGCTCGCGGCCCTCAAACCAGGCGGGCGGTGACGTGCCCGCCGGCGCTCGAGCAACGGGCGGGCGCATCGACGGCAGCGACTCGAACGGGTCGCCGGACGCATAGAGAGCATCCAGCGACCGGTGGTATGCGGCGAGTTCGCCCGGCGTCTGCCCGCCTACTCGTTGCGCTGAAGGCTTTCCATCGCGATCTGCAAGCCATCGCAGGCGGTCCGCGGGTACGGCGACATCTGGCTCCAGCTCGTGAAGCGCATGATCCGGCAATAGCACTGCAGATCGACTTCCGAGCTCGCCCACACGGCGGCCGGGCAGTCCATGCAGATCGTCGACGGATTGGGCAGACGATGGCGGGGCAATTGGGACAAAGTCAAACTGCCCACCCAGCCCGTCGTATCCGTCGAGGCCGAGCTCTGGGACGTCTTGGACTTCCCAGCCGCGTTCCCAGCCGGATTTCGACTGTGAGGTGTCGAGGTCGAGTTCGCGTTCGTCGAACTCGTCGACGGCGTCGCTCGGCTGGGCGCCGAATTCAAATACGCTTCCACTTCCTCGGAGATGTCGTTCGAGTCCGGGAATGGTGTCGTCTGATCGGTCATGGTGGGCCTTTAGATGTTGTGCGTAAAAACCGCGTTCAAGATCCGCGAGCATCAGCTGGCGGTCGTGGGGTGAGGACTCCTGGGATTGCTGATACTGGCGACTGCCGCTATTGAGATACTTCAACTCCCGCGCGCGGCTCGCGTACCACTCGTCAAGCATTGCCGCAATGGCATCGGGCGTGCGGCGCTTGGCGACGCCGGCCTCATACCGGTCAGCGGCGTCGGCCGACAGCGCTTGCAGTTTTTCGGCGGTCGGCAGCTCAATGAATTCAGGCGTGAACACGTATTCCTTCAGGTTCACACCCTTGTCGGCGCCGGCGGGCTTCACGTTGGGATAGGCATCGTCGCGGCCGGCGTTGCGCATGCGTACCGCACCGTGCTCGTGCAGCAGCGCCATGAAGTCGTCGTGGCTCTCGACCCGCCGATCGAGCACCGCATCGAGGATCTGTTCCTTGAGCTCGCGGCTGTTGGCCCGAAATAAATCGCCGCGATAGCGGCTGATCATTTCGGATGAGTCTGTGAGCAACGTGCGCCGGTTGTCCTTGGGACTCGCGAGCCCATAGCGTGCGTTGGTGTGTTCCTGAAACGCGTCGATGAAATGCAGGTTGTGCTTCTCGAAGCCGAATGGCCGGAGCACTTGCCCGGAGATCAAGTTGTGCTTCGGGATGACGATGTGAATGTGCGGTTTGCGCTCGACCAATTCCCCCGTCGACTTGTCGACATAGCTCTTGATGCGCGGCAGGTGCGCCTCGGCATAAAAGCAGTACTCGTCCGGGCGGTACGCGTGCAGCGCGAACGCCTCGAAATCGCGCGCGATCTGAAACAACGTTTCGCGATCGACGTGATCCTCCTTGAACGAGAGCGTGATCGAGAGGTAGCGCTCCACCTTTGGGGGCGCGTCGACTGACTGAATTATCGCGTCGGTGAGATCCAGATCGCCGGCGAGCACGACTCGTTCGTCCAGTTCGTCGCGCGTGTGCTCCCGGCCGAGCTTTTGCCCTTCCTCGAGATATTCCTTGACGCCGTCGTGACGGCCGGTCGCCCTAATCAACACGATGCAGATGGGCCTTGAGCAGTTGCGTCACCATCTCCAGCTCGTCGATCAACGCAACGAAGGTGGATTCGGAGAGGTGGCCGGATACGCGAGCGGTGTTCGCCACGTGCGCAAGCTGGTTGAGGTTGTTGCCGGTTTTGTTGATGACGTACATGATTCGCTTGCGCTCGACGCTTACCTTCGGGCGCTCGAGGATCTGCGTGCGGTTGGTCAAAATGCACTCGCGCAGGAATTCCGACGGGCTCAGCCCGGAGCGCTGGACCTTGTCGGCAAACACGAGCCACTGCTCCTCGGTCAGCCGTGTACTGACTGGCTTGCCAAGTGCTTTGTCAACCTTGGGCCTGCCGCGCGGCTTGCGCTCGGTCAAGGCGTTCAATTCGTCGGCGCTCATTAGATTCCTAGCGCGTGCGAAAGGTGGCCGACGATCCATACAAGCGCCGCGCCGGCGCAAAACGCGATGCCCGCCGGTGCGGCAAGGGAGCCAAGCGCTGCGCGTATCGTCGTCACCGGAGCGCGCGTGGCGATAGCGCGATCACGCGATTCGAGCGCGAGGCGCAAACGGGCCAACTCCTCCGCAACTTGTGAGGCCGCAGCACGGCGCGCCTGGTCGGATGCCTTGGCCGCAATTTCGCCGACGAAGGCATGACGCGCCTGCGAAATCAGCTTGGTCAGTTGCGCGTTTTCCTCACGCAGTGCCTGCACCGTTGCAGTGAGCTTTTGATCGGTGGACTCCATCAGCACGACCACATGGTGCTGAGCGTCTACCACCTTCATCTGCTCGATCAGGATTTCGGCGAGCACGGCGAGCTCATTGGACGCCGGCATCGAGGCGATCACCTGGCCAAGGCGCTCCGAAGCCTTCGCGGCGCGATCCGATTGCGGCGTCGGCTCACTCATGCGGCAATCCCACCCAAAAGCGCGTTAAACGCCTGATCGAGCACGGGCTCGATCGACAGGGCCTTGCGCTTTAAGCCAACCAGCTTCACAAGGCGGTCCTTCTCGGCCTCGGTCGTGGCACTGGCCAACTGCGCCTTGTAGTCCACCCCGTCGATCGCGATGTCGTGAATCGTGCGGCCGGCGGCCGCCGCAAGTGCGAATACGTCGTTTTTTGGCACCAGGGCATCCTCGTTCAACACGAACGTGCCTTTTCGCTCATGCAACTCGAACAACTGCCCGAAATGGCGGCGCAACGTCACGGAGCGTGCTTCGCTTTTTACGAGCTCGACCTTGTTCAGCAGCACGCGGATGCGCTGCGGCTCGACTCCGAGGTCCGCCAGCATATTGATGGTCTTGATCGTGTCCTTCATTTGCTTGCTTTCCGGCTCGACCGGCACGACGAAGCACGCGTAGTCCTCTTGCGAGCCTTCCGACAAATCGAGCCGGTTCAGGTACTCCTCGACGTTGGAGGCGCCAATGTCGACGAGCAACTTGCGCCCGCGCATCAGTTCCGCGTGCAATTCATCAAAGCGCGCGGCGATCATCACCTCGACTTTGGGGCCCGCGGAGTCGTCGGTATTAATCGACTCGATCTGGCGCACCGACATATGCGGTAGCCGTGGCGCCAGCAGCTCACGCGTCGCCGTGGTCTTACCGACATTGCCGGAGCAGTTCAGGATGCCAATGCTCCCTTCGTCGATATTCATGTCGTCGATACTCATTTGGTTTTCCTTCCGTCAGTAGAGAGAGCGGCGCTTACATCAGGTTCGGCATCGGACCGCGCGTGGGCTGCTGCTCGGTTTGCGGCTTGTTCGACGGGCTCGAAGTCGGCGCGGCTTTGGGCGCCGTCCAGGCCGCGTGCAACTCGGCCGCACGCTTATCGATCTCGGCCGCGCCCGAGTCCCGGCTCAATTCCCCCCGCGCAATGCGCGCCTCGATTTCCGTTCCGGCCTGCATCCGGGCGTCGAACCGGTTCAGCAACTCGGTGCGCATGCGGGCCGGCAACGTTTCGATGGTTCGGGAAAGCTGCTCGCGCATCTGCTCGACGGTGAGTCGCGCTGGTTCCTGTGCGGCCGATCGGTGGTCGGGTTTGCGCTCGCGTTCGGCCGATACGGTGCGCGTCACCTCCCAGGTGTTTCGGATCGCGTCCTTCGGTTGGGTGCCGATCACCTTGCCCTTCGCGTCACGTATCGGCTCGTCAACCGTCACGGGCGTCTCGCCGAGATTTTTCAAGCTCACGGTGTCGCCCGCTTTCGCCCCGGATTCGCCGATCGCGCGCTTCAGATCGACGCCCCACACCGTGTGCTCGGTGCCCGCCCCGTCCCTATACCGCACGAAGTACGAATAAGAGGCGTTTGGCTTGTGCTGGTACCGGGCGCTTCCGTGCTCGAGCAATTCGCCCGACATCGTGTCGACCGGCTTTGCCGCCGGTCCGTCCGATTGCTCGGGCGTTCCGGGTTTCGCCTCCTGCGCATCCGGCTTGTCGGCCGTGTGCTCCTTCTTCTTGTCGTCGGACGGATCCGGCGACTTCCCCGCTTTGATGGTGAGTGCAGCTCGTTCGCGCTTGGCGACCTCGAGCAAGGCCTCATCGCTTTCCTTCGGCTTGAAACCCTTGAAGCGCGTCATGTCCGCGCCACTGAGCGACGCCTCGATCCACGCATTGCGGCGGAACGTCTCATCACCGCGCACGACGATCGAATCCCAATTCTTGGCTTCTGCGATGGCCAACATGTCCGCGATCGTTGCGCGGTCGTTTTGCTGGGTTTTCAGGCGCGCACCGACATCCTCGAAATGAGGCCTGTTGGTCGGTGTCGTGCCCGGCTTAGCTCCTATGCCGTCGAGCTTCCAGAACCGCCCTTCCTTCACCATGTAGCGCGACGCAACGCCCGTGGGCACGTCGTAGCCGTCTTTCTTCACGATCGGCTTGCGCGAGGCCGGATCGACGCCGATTTGGTTGTCGGCGCTCTCGCCTGTTTTTGGTTGATCGCCGTCTGCGGGGGCATCCGCCTTTTCCATCGGCTTTTTCTGCACGCGCAGCAATGCTTCGGCGGCCTCGCGCTCATTCGCCCGCAGCTTGCTCAGGCGCTCCAAATCTTGGCTCGACACGGTGTCGAGCACGGGCCGGGTCGGCTCGTTCGCCGGGTTCTTAGCATCCGCCTCGTTCTGCGCCGGCGACTGCTGATGGCGAACAGATGCGCCTGGCGAACCATTCAGTACGGGCATGTCCGAAGCATCGTTGGCCGCTTTCCCCGGTTGGACGACTTCTTCGTTTGCCGCGCCGGCACTCACGGTCGACGTGTCAACATTTCGGGCCGTGCCAGGGGCGTTCTCGGTCAGCCCGCGGCGACGCATCGCATCGTCGATCTCGGCTGCCTCAGCGACGTCGGCAAACGTCATCTCTTTGCCGTTATCCTGGACGCTCAGCGGTGCGCCCGGGTCGGCCGGCTGAATAGCGGATAGATCGGCCGATATCGTGTTGCGGTTATCGTATTCGGCCTTCCATTCGCCAAACTCGCGCTTGCCGTCCTCCGACATCTGCGACGGGATACCGAGCGCGTGACGCACGTAGACGACGAAGGTCTCTCGCTCCATGAGGGGTAGGAAACTGAGCTCCTTATCGAGCTCGGTGGTCACTTCGGAAGCGGGCTTACCCTGGGCGAATTCCGATTCGATGCGCTCGGTTAGCCCTCTACGATCGGCCACCGCCTTCGCGGACTGGGCATTTCCAGCAATCCAATCGACTTTCTTCTCAGCCGGCCTGGCTTCGGAGTCGGCCGGTGCTTGCTCGCCGGCGTCGCCGCGCTCCTGTGCCCGGCGCGCCTCTTCCTGTTCGAATGCGTCGGCGATATCCGCGAACGTGGCTATGTCAGCGTCTGAATCCGGATCCCGGTGCCGGTGTTGATGGGGTGGTGCAAGCGACGCCGAATCGCTCAGTTGTGGATCGTCCTGCGGGTCCGAATCCCCGGCGTCGGCTTCAGGCGTGCGCGCGTCGACCTCTGCTGTCTTCAGCCCGGCCTCGTCGCGCAGCTTGCTCAAAGCCTCAGCGGCTTGGCGGGGCAGGTCCTCCGAGGCGAAGCCCGTGAGGGTGCGGATCTGTTCGCCGATCGCGCGATCGCCGTCGGCCGCGTCACCCGACTTGCGCCATGCATCGCGGTGGATCGTCTCAAGCCGTTGGTCGAGCAACAGCGTGCGGTTCACTTCGTCGCCGCGCACCGTGGCGCTCGCTGCGAGCGACTGGATCACCTCACGAAATCGACGGCCGAGTGCCGCATCGTCGATGTTGGCACGTGTTTCCCGGGTCGGGGCCGGGTTCTCGCTTTCGCGGGGCGCGCTCGGCTTATACAATTCTTGCCGCTCCGCGAAGAACCGATGCCGAGCCTGCACGATCGCCTCGCGCATGCCGTCGACTGCGTCGAACGCGCTTCCTTTTTTTAGGAAGTAATGCCGGGTCACCGACGCCGCGTTCTGCTCGGCCGCACGCACTAAGTCGCGCACAAACTCCCGCGCTTCTTCGATGGGTTGTCCCATCACTTCACTAATTCGAACCGCCTCGCGCTCGAAATCCTCTTTGCTTCCGAGCAGCTTCTCTTGTTCGGCCGGACGCGGCGTATCGGAAACACGCCGAGCCGACGCGGACGGCGCAGGCGATCGCGGATCTTGCTTGGGCAACCAGCGCGCGAACGGGGCGACGTCGGTGCCACCGGGCACGTACCATTTCTTCGAGCGACGATCGAATTTCGCACCCGCGTCATAAGCAGCATCCTTCTCCTTGGACGGCACGTCCAGATAAGTCCGTTTGCGATTGGTCTTGTTTTCGTCAGCCATTCACCACCTCCTTCGGTTCGTCATCTATCGGCGCTTGCGCCGAAGCGATCTGCGAACTGGCAACGGCAACGGCATCCGCCCCTGCCACGTTGAAATCGAATCGGATGCCCGCGAGCATTTCGCGCACGTCCTCGCGCATCGCCATGCCCAGCTCGGCAAGGTCCGCCTCCAAGCCGGACAGCGCCATATCGGTCGCTAGCGGCCCCGGCGTGCGCTGATCCAGCGCCAGCAGCTCGGCCGCCGTCAGGCGCTTGGCGCCCGCCTGACGCGCGAGCCGGATCTCGCCGGCGGCCTTCGCCGACAAAGCCGCGTGGTAGGTCTCGGGGTTGTGTGTTGGGATGCCCGTCGCGCGTAGCTCGCCGGCCCGCCAAGCGGCCTTGATCTCGTCCTCGGTCGGCAAGCGCTTGTTGATCGCGGCCAGGATGGGGCTGACCGAGCGCATCCGGTCGATAAACAGGTCGTCTTCGAAATAGAGCGCCTTCTCGCACAAGATCGGGCGCTGGAATCCCAGGACGATTTCCTGGCGACGGTCCATGCGTTTGAGTTCCTGGTCGAACATCAGCGCACGTCCCTGATCCGACGTATTCGTGCCGGTCGAGGTATTGCGGCCGTGGTTTCGGCTACGCGAGGTTGCCTTTTCCGTGAAGGTGCCCAGCGTCTCGGACAACTCCTTGGCGTCTTGCTGATTGCGGGGCGGATAGGCGACGAGCACCGCGTGGTTGGTCACCATTGTTCGCGCGCCCGCCGGACCGTAGAGTTCATTGGGCTCCATCTGCGCCTTCGACTGCAAAATCGTCAGCAGGCGCAGCCAGTAGCCCGCAATGAAGGCGTTGCCCTTATCGAGTACCTCGAGCCGGCCGATCGCCGTAAATTCGTCCAAGACACCGAGGCACTGATAGCGGATCGTCGGATCCTCGCCCGGCAGCGCATCTAGGTTGTCCTCGATCCATTGCGTAAAGAACAAGTTGGCGAGCAGGCTCGCGACAGCCAGTTCGCGAACTGGCATCACCACGTAAATCGACATCAGTTCCCGCCGCACGCGGTCAAGCTCGAAGTCGCACGCGCTTGTCGCTTGGTCGACAATCGGGTTGCTGAATAAACGCAGCCCAGCATTGAAGGTCGCAACGATGTTGAGCATCGTTTCGTCGGGCGAAGCCAGCACGCGCGAGAGGGCGCCCAGGCAGTCGCCCGACAGCGGCACGCCCTTCTCCGGTTCGTGTTGCATCAGCTCCGTCAGGTGCTCACGTACCTTCTTATCGGGCGTGGTCGCAAGCCGTAGGATCTGGCCGAAGGTGCAGTCACCCGTCATTTCCATCAGGTACAGCGCCAGACCCATGAACAGGTCGCTCGCCTGCTCGTAAAAGAATTTGTTCCGGTTGTCCGTCGTGTGATAGAGCCGAGCCGCAATCGCCTGCAGGCGGCCGACCCGGACGAATGCCGGGCTCTTCGCAATCTTGTAGAGCGGGTTCCAGCGATGAGTAAAACCCTTCTGATCGAAGGGCGCCCAGCGAAACACCTTCTGGCCGCACGACTGTCTGTAACGCGACGTCAGATCGAAGTTCTCGCCCTTCACGTCGTTCACGACCACTGAATCGGAGAAGGTGAGCAG
The DNA here is from genome assembly GCA_964425025.1 of uncultured Burkholderia sp. Lineage (GTDB taxonomy): Bacteria > Pseudomonadota > Gammaproteobacteria > Burkholderiales > Burkholderiaceae > Trinickia. Next base: position 14,467 of record CAYRLJ010000035.1, read on the forward strand.
ATTCGGGATAACGATGCCCACGCCCTTGAACGAGCGGGTCTCTGCGGCGACCATCACAAACTCGGTGCCACGGAAGGTCAGATACTGATTCTTGTACTTACCTACGATGATGGTCGGATCGCGGTAGTCGTCCTTGCGACGCGTGCGGCCGTTCGCTTCGTCCAGTAGCCCGTAGCTGCGAATCTCGTAGCTGTACGCGAAGCGCGCATCGCCGTGCAGCTCCCGCTTAGGCTTGGCCAAGAGCGCTGCAACGATAGCCGCGATCGGCACGACCGGCACCAGCACTGATACCGTGGTGCTCATTTGCAGCGAGCGCTTGACGGCCTTTACGTCGCCAAACGCCTTCCAATAGTCGTACAGCGTCCAGATGCCGATCGCCGAGGGCGGCAACTTTTCCAGCTTCGCAAATAGCGTCGCGCCAAGGTATTGCCCGGCCACGGCCAGCGCGGTCAGTGCTACCAGCGCGAGCAAGCCGAGTGCGACGACACGCTCCAAAAGCGTGGCTTTCTTGAGCAGCACGGCGCCGGCGCACGCTCCCCAAAGCGTACATGTGACGACGATTAAGCCGAGCACGGCTGCAGCTTCGATCGGGTCCGTGATCGCATCGAAGTGAAGAAGGTGCCCGGCCCCCAAGACGGCCGCCCCGGACGCGATAGTTAGCAAGCCGCCAACGAGCAGACGGTTTTTCATTGGTCCGCCCTCGACAAGCCCTGCCCCACCGACCGAACCTCGGCAAGTGTGTAGGGAAAAGCCGAAGCGCAAAGATCGAAGCGCGATTGTCCAAGTACGGCCCTAGGCCGAAAGATCTCTTCCGCCCATGAACGCAGCGTCAGGAAATCCCGATCGAGGCGGGTGCGCTGGAATCGCCGGGTCCGGCACTCGAGCGTGAACAAGAACTCGCCCGCGTCGTCGAACTGGGCTGTGATGTCCCAGTAGTAATGTAGATAGCGAATGCGCGCGCCCCGATCTTTGTGAATCAGTGCGGCCAACCTCAACGCATAACGGCTGTCAGCCTTGAACATCACGAACGGCGTGTTCAACGCTGACAGAAATGGCCAGCGATGGCCGGCACAGCTCGAGCTCGTCTCGATCACATCCGGCACGTTCATCGCGGCGACGAGATCTCGGATCGGCGCGTCGTTGACGCCAAGCCGATCCGCCTTTCCATCGTTCCTCGCCCGGCCCTTCACCGTGCCACCTGGAGCATCACGCATCGCCTCTGCCTCCCACTCGTGATAAATCCCACTGGTTTAGTCGCTCGATGCCTTGGCGAGCGGCGCCTGCATCCGCGTGGCGGATCGCCGTCTCGAGTTGTGCCAGTGCCAAGCGCTCACCTTCCGGAATGGTCGGTGCGCCGGCATGGGAATCCAATCCACGATCCAGGGGCGGCACGAGGCAAGTCAGTTGCTGGAGAAACTGATTGGGACTGGCGGCCAGGATCGCCACATGCAGTTGACGACGCGCGATCGCGTAATCGGCCAGCGAGGTCGCAGACAGTCGCGTGGCGCTGACAAGCGCGATCCGCGCACGTTGCGCGGGGCTGGCATGTTGCGCGGCATCGGCCGCCGCGAGCGGCTCGAGCACTCGTCGAATTTCAGTGATGTTCGCCAGAAAGGTCGGGTCCGTCGCGCGCGCGAGGCGCCAGGCGACGACGTGACGATCAACGATCTGCCAGCGCCGCTCGTCGACCACCCGCGAGCCTACCTTCGTGCGCACGTCGACGACGCCACGCGCGACAAGCCGGCTCACCGCTTCGCGCAGCAGGGCGCGGCTGACGCCCAACGCCTGCGCCAGAATTTCCTGTGTGGGTAACGCGCCGGTCGCATCGCACAAGGCGGGGATCCGCTCCGCCAAGCGGTCGGCTGCCGCGCACGGGCGCAGGGCGAAGCCGTGCCATTGCGCGCACAGCGCACCGTCCGAAGCGACGGGATCGCTCGGTTGGTCGCTCATACCAGCCCCCGCATCAACTTCCACTTCGTCACCGGATCGAAGTAGATCTCCTTGAGCATCTTGTCTTTCATGTACAGCACGACGTCGATCGTGGTCTTCACCTCGCGCATCAGGTGATCCCAGGTCAACGTCTGCCCTACCGGACTTTGCTTCACGAGCGTTGCGATCCGCGCCAACGCCGCGATCGCATCGTTCGCATGGACGGTCGTGATACCGCCCTGGTGGCCGGTGTTCAGTAGCGTCAGGTACTCCCAGGTTTCGTCGCCGCGCAGCTCGGCGAGCAGCACACGATCGAACTTCATCCGCAGCGTCGCTTTCACGATGCGCCGCGCCGGCAGCGACTCGCTGTAGAACAGATGCACGTGGTTGGGGTGGTACGGCAACGGCAGCTCGTGCGTGTCCTCGATCGTCGCCAGACGCGTGCGGGGCGGGATCAGATCCGCCAGCGCCTTCGTCAGCGTGGTCTTGCCCGAGCCGGTACCGCCCACCAGGACGATGTTTAAGCGATTCAAGATCGCGAGCGTGAGAAAGCGCTCGATGTCGCGCTGCGCCAGCGCATCAAGCATTTCCAACTCGAAAGAGCGCAGCGTGACGGCCGCCGGGGCGGCCAGCTCGCGGGCCGGATTGAATATCGGTGTTGCACTGCGCAGCTCGACGTCGGCCGGCTCAAAGCGTTCGCGCGCAAGATCGACGTCGCGGTCCGTCACGTCCTGGAATTCACTCAGAAATCGCCCCTGGACCAACTCCGAGACTTTGAACCGGCTGCTGCTCGGCACGCGAATCGTCAGCGACACGGTTCCCGGCTCACACGCCGGGGGAACTACAATCTGGCCTCGCTCGCCATCGGGCAGGCGCACCGGTTTTTCCGGCTCGGCCGCCGACAGCGCCGGCTTGGCCTTGTTGTAGATCGCGAGCGCCGGGGCAAACTGGTTCAGCGCCTCGAGCGACGCGTTTGGCAGCTCATGCCGTTCCCAACCGTCACGCGTCTCGGTCCATCCTTCATAAGGCCGATTGATCGCAAATTCAGTCACACCGGGGCGATTCAACCACTGAGCGATCCCTAGCGTCTTGAGGTGACTGCGTACGGTCACGCTGTCGTCGTATCTCATATCCATGGGCAGTCCTCCGTTGGAAGTGCGCAGATCCAAATCAGGGCGTGGCTAGCTCGTACACGTCAGAAAAATCGAGGTCGCGTGCCAGGAAGATCGTCGTCATCGAGCCGTACTTCGAGTACGCGGTCGGCGGGACGTTGATCGTGTTGCGCAGCGTTTCGGCGGCGACCTGTTCGCCCGCGCTCGACGTGTTGTTGAACTGGAATTGATTGCTGCCACCGCCGGAATTTGCCGCTGCGCTTGATAGCGCCTGCCCTGCGTCGGTGATGAGGCTGACCATGATGGCGCCGCCAAAGCGCGTCCAGAAGTGCGTGTCAACGTAGGCGGGAATGCCGCTGCCGCCAAGCGCGTCGGCCGCGGGCGAGTCGAGTTGAACCTGCACGCCCTTGGGCGTGGTCAGGCGCGTCCAGATCACAAAAATCCGCGCTTGTCCCTGCATGAGCGCCTGACGCTGCTCGCCCTCAACCTCCGAGCCGCGCTCGATCAGCAGCACTTTGCCGTTCACCGAATAGACATCCTTCGCGACATGGCAGGTGGTCATGCCGGGGTAGTCCGTGACAATCTTTGCGCCTTGCACACAGGCAATTGTGGTGCCGCCGATAAGCAGGAAATCGCGATTGGGCATCAGGCTCGCCTTGACTGTCTCCAGGTTCGAAGCGCGCAGCTTGGAATCCAAGCCATCTTTGGCGAACTCGGTGTGTGGGGCGCGCTCGCCGCTCGCGCCTGCGCCGTCAGCCGCTTTCGGGTCGTCAAATTTGAGCACCACGTCGCCGTCGAGCTTGCGCTGTGCTGGCGTCTCGACCGGCTTGGTGTCTGCCCCGTTTCCCGCCGCAGCGCTGCTCGATCCCCCCGCCGATGTTGACCTGGCATCACCGGCATGAGCAGGCGTCGCAAGGGCTGCGCTCTCGGCGGCCGCTGCTGACGCGGCCGCCGCTTCTGCTGCCCGCTGCTTTTCAATCTTCGCTTGGTCCCGTGCGAAGTCATGCCGCTCGTCGGACGGCTTCTCTTTTGCGGCCTCTGCCTTCGCAGCCTCGGATTCTGCATGGTGCTGCGCCGTCCAGCGCTTGATTGCGACGCCGACCGCGACAGCGCCGAACAGCAGAGCGAGCACGATCGCAATCACGATCGGCAAGACGCGAAAGGGGCTCTTGCGCTTCGCACGGGCAACGCCCGGCACACCGCGCTCGCCGATACCGGTCGGCTCGATCGATGCCGCGGTCTCGACGCCCTGGCTGAGGTCGTTACTCACTGGCTGCCTCCTTGGGTTTCACAAGCCGCACGGTGCCGGAAATCGTCGTGCCAGACGCGTTCAGCTGTCCGTCCGGCCGATAGGCGTTATTGCGAATGCCAAGCACTGCGTCGCCCACGCGCAGGTTGAAGCCCTTCGCGGTGTCATGCACTACAAACACGGGGCCTCGCACGTCGTCAGGATTGACAAGCGCCTCCGTGCCGTCCTCGAGTACGCGATAGATCTGCGGTAGATCGCGGCTCGTTTTGAACTCGAAGTACGTGAACCGGCCGTCGTCCCACATCGCGGTCGGAGCCAGCGCTGTGTCGCCGTGCATGTCGTAGTCTTCATTGCGCGCACCAACCGCACTGCCGGCTTGCTCAAGCAGCGCGCGCGCCTCGGCCGAGCGCACCGATGCCGCAGCGTTCGCCTTCGCGCGCGTGTCTGGGTAATCGAACGTTAGCGACCAGATCGCTTGTTCATGCTTTGCGACCGGAATTAGCTTGAGCACGTATTGGCGCCTGTTCGTGAGCAAAATCAAATTGGTGGCCGCTTTTGGGGCCTTCGGCTTGAAAAAAAAGCCGTTGCCGGCGGGGCCAACCGTCCATGCCCTGCCATCCCCCATGCCGGTGCCGTCGAGTTTTTCTCCTTTCTCGAACACGATGAGCGTCGCTTCGCCGGGTCGGTAGGTGATCTGATAGGTCTCGGTCCGGTCGTAGACCGCGCACGCAATATGCGAATCGCTGCCGCAAGGCCCCGGCACCACTTCGGCAGGAGCCGATTGCGCATAAGCGAGCACAATTGCCGCGATCGCCAAAGCGCCAGGCGCTTTCGTGAAGCGAGCGTTCATCGGCTGGTTCCTCCCGCTTGTGAGCTCGCGGGTGAGCTCGCTGGGGCCGACTGGGGCGAGGTGGCGACGGACGGAATCGACGTCACACCCTCGGTCGTGGTGCTGCGCGTCCAGTCGCGATCGACCGAATAGCTCGTCACGCGAAAGCCCGTCGGATTGAGCACTTGTTCATTGCTCTTGGTCGGCAGATCGCCCATCTCGTAGGTGATCGTGGCCACCCAGTACTCGGTCTTGGGCGGCGTCGGCGTTGAACTGCCCTGGGTCGAGAGCGAAAGGATCTTCTTCGAAAAAAACACCTGCGCGGTCGATCCCACGAAGGCGATCGTGCCGGGTTCGACCAGCACGCGGAACTTGTCTGTGAGCACGTTTTGAGGTGAATTCTTGCGGTCGTAAATCGACGCGTACAGCGTCTGCTCTCGCGGTGAATTCATCAGCGAGACGGTGTCGTAATCGTCCTGAATCGTGTACCAGTCATACCTTTCGCGCAGTTTCACGTACTCGCGCAACGCCTTGCGTACCTCCAACTCACCAAACGTCACCGTGCCACTGTGCGCGACGTCGATCACCTGCACGTCACCCGTGGCCGTGTTGTCCTTAATGATCACTGGCGGGGTGGGTTTCTTTAGTTGTACTAAGCATGCTGAACCAAGAATTGAAACGAGTGCGACGAACATGGCGCCCCCCGCGACACGCCACGCAATTTTTGTTGTTGTTTCCTGCAACTTTTGCTTGGACTTTTCGAACGCGAGCGCTTCCTTGAAATACGTGCGTGCCATCTCGCGCGGATCGGCCTCGGCGAGCTTGCCGGCGATGTGCTGCAGGGCGGCCGCATAGTTGCCGTCGGAAACGAGCGCGGCCGGGAGGCCCTGCACGTCCGCAGACTTTGCCTTGAGCCACTTCATTGCGCTCTCCCCTGTGCTCCATGATTGACCGGCATCCACGGCCCGCTCGGTTGCGTCGCCTTTGGCGCCGACGAGCACGCCGCAAACAAAGCGGCGCTGCAAAGTACGACAAGCAATTTCATGTTCTGCTCCTTTGAGGCTTGATCGGCCGGCCCGTTCTACGCGAGCAGTGAGCCGGCAACCAAACAGCGTGCTTACTTCGCTCTTGCGTACTCCGCACCGTCCATCACGAGGTGCCCTGATGACTTGTCGATCGTCAGCGCGAACGGCATGCCGACCATGAGCATGAGCTTTCCATCCGCATAGGTGCCCGAAACGCGCTCTGTTCTCATCGCGTCTTTCTCGCTATCGGCACCCAGGTTCGGCACCTTGGTCGCAACATAAAAGTCGTTGCCATCGCCGTTGCGGGTGATCGTCATTTCCGGCGAGCCGTTACCGCTCAGCTTCGTCCAGCGTCCGACAAACTCTTCTCCTGCTTTCTTGCCACAGCCAAATTGCGTCAATGCCACAGCGATCGCGATCACGATCGACACGAATCGAATTGCCCTCATCGTTTTCTCCTTGTAGTCCAGACTTAAGCGCGGCCGATCGAATTGTTCGATGCCAGCGGCGAACGCCCACCGCTCGAACTCATGAACCGCATCGCCCGCATTGCCATACCGGCCGCGTTTCCGATCTTGCCGACCATCGACGAAATGCCGACTCCACCTGCCAGTTGCGATGCCAGCGACGGCATGCTCAACGAGACCACGATGAATACCAACCCGGCGCCGATGATCTTTGCTTCGAGGCCATAGGTCAGCATCACGTCCTTCACGCTGAAGCTCGTTGGCAGCACCGAAGTCATGAACCGGACCTCGATCGCCCCGACCGCGCCGAACAGCGCCACAAGTAAGCCGTAGTTCAAACATTGGCCCACCCAGTTTTGAAAGAACTGACGCGCGGCCGGGAACAGCGCCGTCACGATGAATGCGGGACCGAGCGCCAGCAGCAACCCGAGCGCGAACTTCGCGAGGATGATGTACGCCGCGGCGATTGCCAGAAACGGCACCCCCACAATCAAAATGCAGATCGCCAGGACCGAGACTTCAATAAAGAGACCGACCTGGTATGCCTCCAAACCGCTATACATCGTCTTGATCGCGGAAATGTAGAGGTTCAAGAGAGTGTCGAGACCATTGCTCAGATCGTTCCCGCCCATCAATGCACGGCTCAGATCGTCACCAAGCCCGTTGAAGAACGGCACCACGTATTCGCTGTAGTAACTGATATTCATCCCGGCCGTGAGCACTGCCGCCCAGCCTGCCATCTTCATCATGAAATCGACGATCGGCGTGTCGTTATGACCGCGCCAATACGAGACAAGCACGAGCAGCACATACAGGCTGAAGCAAGCAGCCACCAGCGGACTGATGAGCGAAACCATCTGGGCCGACCCGGTGTTGATCGTGTTCAATACGTCGTTGTCGAACGCGTTGAACATATCGGTGAAGATATGCACTTGCATGATCGCGCTCCGGGTTATTGATCGCTCGAGTCGTCACCGTTCAAACGTTGCTGCATATCGCGATGCGCCGCCTGCTGCGCCAGGTCTTTCTCCGCATCCTGTAGCCTTGCGGCCAGATCGAGGCGCATCTTGTCGGCGTTGATCGCGGAAATCTCAGCAGACCAGCGATTTTGCAGATCGGCCTTCGCTGCGGGATCCTGCGTGAGATTGGACTGTTGCATCAATTGCTGGATGTTGTTCAGCCGGTCGATCGACGCTTGGTACGCCCGCATCGCCATCGCCTTGTTTGCCGCTTGCGTATCGTTCAAGCGCTGCTGGCCAGGCGTGTACGCGGTCATTCCTTCCTGCCGCTCGATACTGTCGGCGACGCCGCTGATCCCGCTCAGCTGCCCGCTCCTTACTTCGTCGTACACCGACTGCCATTGACCTGGCAGGTAGGTGCGTAGTGATGCGTCGTTGAAGATGTCGCCCAAGCCGCGATTGCCGATAGTCGACTGATACGCGTTGGTCAGCGTGTCGTATTGCTGCTTCAGTTGCTGGACAGTGAGAATCGCCTGTGCGAGGTTGGACACGTCAAGTACGGGAATGCCTTGCGCGTGCGCGATATCGATCGATGACAATACGGCAACGCCGGCTGCAGCGATGAGTTTTCGGATGATCTTCATGTTGCAAGTTCCTTGTTGGTACGTCAGGCGAGTCTCTTTCATCGTGCGCACGATGAGTCGTTGGGCGCGTTCAGTGCGAACCGGACGCGGCCTTCGCCTGCTCGAGCTGGAGCAGTTGTATGAGCGTCGTATTCATTTCGAACAGCTGGTCCAGGATGGCGCGGTCTACGTTGGGCGACGGTGGAGCCGTGGTGGCCTTACCAGGTTCCCCAGCGGTCGACCCCAACCCCGCTAGATGGATTGATCCCGCTTGCGACTGCGACTGCGACTGCGATGTCGGTGTCTGTGCCGCATGTGCGCTGCCACCTGGTCCTGGTGCGCCTGGCTCACGTAAGTCTCAAGCGCGCTCGATTGGGCGGCGCCGCTCAGCCCAGCCGCGTGCGCCCCGCACGTCATGCCAAAGGTCGTGGCCAGCAGCAGGCTCTGGATGGGTAACTTCATCGCTTGGCTCCTTGGTTGCTCTGCGGTTTCGTTTCGCTATTGAGCCGTCAGACGGCGGCGCAACGGCTTCGCTGCCCTGCGCATACGCCGACGGCAGCGAATCGAGCTCGGCTGGCTGCGCTTGGGCCCACGTGAGGAGCGCCTGCACTCACGCCACTTGCACAAATATTTCATCGCTATGCTCCTTGGCCGGGTCATTGCTGCCGGCGGATCATCGCCAGCACGTCGACGTCGTGCTGCACGACCGGACGGCGCTGATGGCGGATTGCGTCGAGGTACGCGAGCGCGCCCGGATGCGCCGCGTTGGTCCTTTCCAACTCCGCGAGCGGAATGTCGATCGGTCGATACGGATTGACCGGGCGAAATTCGCGCCGAACGACGAGGTGCCACCACAACCAAGCGATGGCCAGCACGCACGCGAGCGAGACGATCAGGCCGAGCAGGCCGAGCCACCACAAGCCACTGGATACTGGATTGCTCGTACTCCACGACGACTGAGCGCCTTTGAACGCCTGGAATGCTTCGGCAGTCGTCAAAAAGGCAAGGCCGAAAAGGCCCACCCCGAAGACGGCGACGCCCGCGCGAACGATCCAGTCCCACGTCCGATCGTGTTGATCGCCCCACTGCTCCAGCTGCTCGCAACTGGCCGGCCCGATCTGCGCCGCAATTCGAAGATTTCCGTTTGTCGTCACTCGACCTCCGCCGGCAGCGCTGTCTCGGCCTTGCGCCCGCGCTTGCCCTTGCGGCGCTCTTGGAAAAGCTGCATGCGCAGCACCGCGTCGCCGTGTGCGTCACGCGTGCATTGCTCCCAGACGGCTACGTTATCGAGACTGCTCGATAGCACCGCGATCTCGTCATCCATGCCCCCCAGATCCAGCGTCGCGAATGCCGACTGGTTGCTCTGCTTGATAAGGAAGGTGCGCGACTCTTTCGACAAACGCTTGAGTGCGGCGAACTCGCGATCGGTCAGATTCAGCAACTTGTAGCCCTCACGCGTCGCGTCTGGATTTGGGAGATAGATCTTGGTCGCCGTCAGATCCCGAATCTCCGCAAACACCGGGCACTGGATCGCGTCTTCCGGCGACTGCGAATCCAAGATCATGAATTCGTCGGCCTTGCGGCCCGTCTTGAGCGACTTACGGATCAATTCCTGCGTCGTCGGGTAGCTAGCAGGTAGCCAGAATTCTGCGATCACCGTGGCCAGCAGCCCGCCCTTGCGCTGCATTTGCTCCTTCAGGTACAGCAAGTGAGCCAGTACTGGTTCCGTCGCGGCGTAGTCCTTCTTCAGGAAGTCCGTCACGTCGAACCCGATGCGACACACGTCGGAAATGTTCGTCAGCGTGTTCGGCACGTTGTCCAAGGCCCACGCGAAGCGGCCGTTCGTCGCGCCGCACCATTGGGTCAAGCGCAGCCACAAACTGTTTTGCTCGCCGGTGTCGGGGATCGATTCGAGCAGACGACTGAAGGTCCTATGCTCGATGTCCTCCAGCGCCATGACCGTGTCGACCGCATGCTTAATCTGCCGCTGGTCTTCCGCGCTGAGCTTGCCGTTTTCGTCGCGGCAGCAAGCGCCGACCAGGTCGTACAGATGCGCACGGTTACGTTTCGTATCGGGCAGGCCGAGCGGCGCAAGTCCAGTTGGCTCACCTTCGCGCAGCGTGTAATAGACGGCCCCGAGTTCTTCGAGGAAAATTCGCAGACCCTGGTCGAGGTCGAGCGCAAAAATCTTGGGATCGAACCGCTCGAGAAAGCTGAGCAGCATCGTTTCGAGGGTCGTCTTGCCTGTCCCGGTCGAGCCTAGGATGAGCGTATGTCCGGCAACCTTCTCGCCAACACTGTCCTCGTCAAGCCGCGAGGCGTGGCAATTCAAGCTGAACAGGCTCTTGGCCACCGTCTGCACCGGCATGAGCGCTGAGCCGTCGCCCAGGGGATTACCGCGCGCCTTACCGGCCGCATAGGTATGCATGGAGAACGACGACGCAAGAGAGCGGGTCGACTTCGGCATCGGCCGCGGCTTCGTCTTGAAGCCCGGCACCTGGCTCATATAGGTGTAGGGTGCCGAAGCCGTCGCCTTGCCGAACTTGAAGCCGCAATCGTTGAGCGCGCGGCTCGTCACATAGGCGCCGTTGCTAATGGCCTTCTCCGCCGTGTCGCCATAGACGACGAGCGCACCGTGGTAATCACCGAACGCCAGATCTCGGCCCGCGATGAGTGCGACCGCCTCTTTCAACTCTTCGATTTGGTGCGCAGCCTTGTCCTCAACCGATTGCAGATTGTTGATCTGGCTCTCGATTGCATCCATGGCTTCGGCCGTACTCAAGCAGCCGAAGCTTTGGGTTAAGGTGAATTCGACCGGCAGCGAGAGCAGCGGATTCGTCTGCCCCCAACCGGCCTTCGGAAAATCTTTGACGTCGTAGCAAGTCGCGAATCGGGTCGAGCGATCGGTACGGATTTCGACCGTGTCGTAGTGAAAATGCAGGTGTGAGGTCGGAATCAGATCCCGGCCCGTAGCCTGCGTGACCGGTATGCGCTCATCGATCCCATTGACCAGCTCCCCGATGAATTGATAAGGCTCCGAGAACAGGATGCCGTTGTGCGCGTAGGTTTCCAGCACTTGCGGATCGTATGAGACGAGCGCTTTGGTCAACGACTCGCCCAGCTCCTCGAGCTCGCGTACCGACTCGTCCAGATCGTCGCCTTGCAGGATCGCGGTGATGTAGAAGCTGTTCTCGAAATGGTCGTGCTTACGAAAGCGCTGTAGGTACTTGTCGACGGCCTGCTGGATGAACGGATTGTAGAAGCGGTATTCGTCGCCGAAGGAGACTCGGCGACGGCGAAACGTGGTCCACAGTGACAGGCGATTGCCTTTCTCGAGGGTCATTGCCGCCAGCTGACGATTCCAGCTGTCGTAGCGCGCCTCGATCTCGCCGCGGCTAACCGATTCGAACGGCACCCCGCTCAGGCGCATCACCATAAAGGCGCCACCGTTGTCGATGCTCGTCGCCGTTTCTGAAACCGGCCGCCCAATACGCGGCAGCTTGTCTTCAGACGACGCGACGAGGCGGTTCAAATCCTCCCTTACGCCCATGCTTCGTCTCCCGCGTCACGCTCGCCGTCAGCGGACTTTTTGCGCACCTGATGAAGTTCGTGTTCGGACATGCGCAGCAGGTCATAGCTCGTCCTACCGGCTGCGCTCGTGCCCATGACAAGCGTGTGCCCGGCCGCGCCGCGGACATGCTCAATCGCGACAACGGTGGCTCGGAGCTTCAGGCCCTTGCGCACAGGTTTGCGTTTACTCATCGCAGTCTTCCTCCGTTGGTCCAAGTAGACGCTCACGCAATGCGTCGAATCGCTCGAGATCCTGGCCGCGGCTGAATGAACGGGTGTAGACATCGAGCGAGCGCCCATAGCGCATCGGTGCAAGCGTGTGTGTCTTACCAAAGATCGAGACGAGCCGGCGATCAAGCCAGCAGCGCAATTCCAACCAAAACAAGCGCAGCGCCTGGTCGTCGGTTTCGCACACGTGCCGCAGAAACAGAAAGATCGGCACGCCGGCCGTGCCGATCAGTAGACCACCCGGTCCGAGCACGAAGCCGCCGATCATGCTTGCCAGCAGCGACGAGCACCCGACAATCAGTGCCGGAAACATCGGAACGCCCGCAATCATCGCGATCCGGTTCATGCCGGCGAAGGACGGATAGAGCGTGCGTTCGTCTTCCATGGGAATCAGCCCAAAAGTCCGAATGCCCAGCCGGCAAGCACGAGTGCCGAACCGACACCGGCCACCTTCGCAATGCCACCGCCGAAATCGTGGATCCAGTCGGCCTTCTTACTCCAGCACTGCACTCCTTCCCACACGAGATACCCGCCCGCGCCAATTCCGGCTAATCCGTAGAACCACAAAACGAAGTTGTTCACGGCTTGTGTGCCGGCATTCAGACCACCGCCCGCGTGCGCCTCGTGGGCAGCCACGAGCAGGACGGCGCAGGCGATAGCACGACGCTCGTACAGCGCAGCAAGCGTGCGCGATAGTGCATTTCGGAAAGGCCTTTTCTTCATCTGATGCTCCGTTAGAAATCGCCCAGGGCGTCCCAGGCGGGGTGGTGGTTTTGCGGTTCGCCCTGCGGGTCTTGAGGACGATGCACGCGCGTGACGCGCGCGGTGCCTGACGCGGGCGCGGCGTGGTCGGGCACAACGGCGATCGGCGGGACAACCGCAGCGTTTTTACCGAGGTCGGCCGCATTCGCGGCAACCCGCTGGACGTAACTCGTACCGCCGAAATCAGGCTGGAACCCGCGCGAGAAATTGCCGCTGTAATAACAACTCAGTGCCGCACGCACGGCCTCTTGGGGCTTACGTCCGCCGACGGATACGCGCCGATAGCAGTCGGTGAGAATGGCGCTGCCGGCACGCAGATTCGAGCACGGATCGAACACGGATTCGGACGTGAGCCCATAGGCGCGCAGGTTCGCGCGATTGACCTGCGCCAACCCCATGCTGTAGTTCCAACCGGCCGCGTCTAGCGCACGCACGGTGGCCACCGCTTCGTCGCGGCTACGCGGCTGGCGCGCAAGATGACCTCCGACGACGCCGATCGCGTACGGATTGAAGCCGGACTCCGTCTTGACGAGCGCCTGGAGCGTCGTTGGATGGACAGACGGCGCGCACTGCTGTGCGAGCATGGAGAGGTCGACCGGCATCATGTGCCACTCCGACGACCATTTAACCGACGCGCTATCAGCACGGCCAATTCGAGCGCGTCGCCCGGAAACTGTATGGTGGCCACTATTGCCAGCGCCCCGATCACGCCAAGCAAAGCCGCCATCGGCAGCGCCACGAACCACGGCAGCCCCTGCGTTTGGCGCAGCGCCAAGTCCACATAGCGCGGAAGGAACCACTGCAGGCCGCCGTCGGCCCACATTACAAGGACCGCAAGCGACAGCACGCCGCGGATAACGGGCTTGGCCAAGCGATGTTTGAGAAGCTTGCGCATGACTCACCACTCCCCGCTAGTACGCGGCCGACTGCGCCTGAACATCAAGTAGGCGAATCCGAACCAGCCAAGCCCCACCATCGCGACGGCAATCAAGTCGCGAACCGTATAGCGCTCGACCATCCAATACGAAACACCGAGCAGCGACGTCGCCGCGATGAAGATCAGTAGCGCGCGTACGGCCCACCGAATCCACTTCAATAACTTTTTCATTGATTGGTCCTCGTTTAACGCATCGACCGCGAGCACGGTGTCGGGTGATTCGCTTAGGACTACTAATTGCTTGAGCTATCGACTGCTGTGCAACGAACTGCATCGGAGAAATCAGTCAGTGATTGCTACCGTTTCCGTATGAGACGCACGCGGGGTCGCCGGTTTCTCTGCAGTTGTTTTCAAAATCGTCGACCCATCGTTTTGCGCTTTGCGCGGGATCGTAGAAAGCTGTAGTGGATCCGGTGCCGAAGTATTCGGTTTGCGACTTGGCCCCACCGATCACTGCGCCAGAGATGCCCCACCAAACGCGGGTAAAGACTTGGTCGTCGACCTTGACCTGGATGACGCTGCGCGCACGGCACGCCGGACCGATGCGTGAGTCGTAGTACATGAGGTCGTACGGACAGTACGAGCCGCTGGCGCCGCCGTTCCCTCCACTGAGGGTCGTCGACTGTGCTGACTGCAAAACGTCGGCCGGAATCGCGCTGCGGATCTCTTTAGGAAGAGAATCCCAGCTTTCCATCACATCGCAGGTTGGGAAAGGATGGCCGTGCGCCAGGTGGTCCCAAAGCTTTTCGATCGGCGGCACGCAAGCGCCTTCGGCTTCCGGGCCACGGGGATCGGACAAGCACAACATTACTTGGCAGCCCCAGCCGTCGGCGTGCGCCGGAGAAGCAGGCGCACCCAGCACGGCCGCGACAGCAAACGCGTGCAGCAATACCTTGGTCGCGCCACGGGACCAATGCGCTACAATGATTGCAGCCATTTTCGGACTTCCTCATCAGATGCCGCCTAATGGTCAGGCCGAGGTTGGTGTTCCACCACCAGCGTCGACCACTCCTGCCTAGATCTTTGCTATCAGGACATCCATCTTCACTTCACCAAACACTCTCTGCGCGGTGATCTACGAAGCGCATCGAATGGAGCGCCCTGGCGAGCTTTCACGCGAACGTCATCACCGCCATCAACGGTGCACAGCCGATGGACGGTCCGTGCGCGTTTTTCGTCCGACCAATAATAACGGAATTACGATCAAATTCAAGTCTTTTTGTTCGGAATTCCGATCATGCAGCACTACTTATCTCGATGGAAAAACTTAAGAGTTCGGGCGAGGGGAAGGGGCGTACCCCGTTTGGAGAGCGCCTGTTCCTGGCGCGACGGCGGAAAGGGTTGACCCAGCGCCAGGTCTCGGACCAGGTGGGGATATCGCCGAGCAATCTGGCCGAACTTGAACAATCGGGAGCGGGTTCCGCCTTTACCGTCGCGCTTGCTCTTCTCTACGGGGTCAACCCGGTTTGGCTTGCGCTCGATCAGGGGCCCATGACCGGTGGACTGCCGGCGCCCGAATGGCTGGAAACGCTGACGCCGGAAGAACTCGAAATGACCCGACGGTTTGTGGAGGGTTTGATCGCTACTCGAAAAACGAGCCAGTCGCCCCAAGGTAAGAGGTCGCACCAATCCAGACTCGCGTCAAAAGGCAGCGACGGTTCACTTTAACAACTGCTATTTTCCCAGTCGCGCGCAAATCAGCCGCGCATCGATCTCGTCATATAAGCGATGAGCGTCTCTGATCGCCCATGCTGCCAGGCGCTTGGCATCTTCGAGCGCATCCGCGTCGGGCAAACCATTTGCGGTCGTGAGCAGAGCACGAGTTCCGTTGACCAAGGCGCCCCAATCCATCACTCTTCGCATAATATCGGCTGTTTCGGTTTCACTGAGACCAACATCCCCTTCAATGCTTTCCGGTACCAGTTCCTCCGCCTTCGTCGGATTGATTTCAACGCCCGAACAAACGATCAGCTCGGGCTTGCCTTCCTGCATCGCGCGAAGAAACCGATTTCGAAACAGAAAAGGTCGGGCGCCTTTTACGGTTTGAATGACTCGCTCTACATCGTATGGCCAGCCTTGCTCAAAGAATCGAGAGATATGGCCTTTCGACCGTTCTCCCTCGTCCGGGGACATAAAGAGAGCCTGCGCATTTTCGCCGATTACGTTTTCCTCTTTGCAGTTCGTGTACTCTTCGGCTTTCTTATTGAATCGATGTATCGTGCCCGACCTGTCCAAGACCACCACAATCGCGTTTACCTCGGACACGATGCCTTCCGCAAACGCCAGGGCTTGCATTGAATTTGTGGCAACTGAATCCGAGTCCATAAGAAGTGCCGCAACTCCGGCCCACTCGTGGGAGCTGATTTTTTTGCCGACGAGGTGCAATTTGGAGCGCTTCCCCGTTATCTCCACATCCAAAATCAACACCGAGGTCACCCCTGTAAGGCGTCGGATTCGCTCAGCTTGGCGAGCGTGCAGCTCGATCGCAACAGTCGGACCGACCTCTTCCCCCGAGGCGGATAGCGTCAGTACGCATCTACTGCTCGAGAATTTCCATACCGGACTCGTCGTACCCAGTAGGTCTTGAAGTACCGCGTTCCCTTTCATAGCGTCACCATCGTGGTGTCAAAAAAGCACCCAGGTCAGCTCGAGAATTCGCACGTGCCTTTGCTTCTGTCATTCTCATTCATCAGAGCGTTGGTCATCGAATCCGTCATTTCCAGGACGGAGTCTGCCGATACAATGCCTCCCCATTCAGTGTGAGTAATTCGGCGCCCGGCAAGATAGATCTTGAAGCGTTGCCCGTAGATCGATATAGAGCACGACACTTCACGAGGCTGGCTTTCTAAGAGGCGAATCGTTTCCGCCTCACACGCTTCCAACTTGCACGCAAAATCGCGGCATGCCGGGGAACCGCCTAATCGTAGCGCGTCACTGTTATCGCCAAGTGCCCAGTAAGGTCGTTCACTTCCCGTTGCGAGATGCAAGAACGTTGCGACGCTATCATTCTCTGCCAATAACATAAGGATCTCCGTTGCGCCACTGGCTACCGGCGCATGAGTGAGCGGTAATTAGTCGCCCCTGAACAATTCGCTTTCGTCGGCAGTCTGACTTCATCCGCCGACGGCGTAGCGGTTTTGAAGCTAAGCAAAGCGATGAGAATCAGGGCGCAAAAAAGCCGCAGCTTGCGCAGGATCATCCGCAGGTTGTGACCGGCGCCGCACAGCACCGCATGAATCGCATCGCCCAACGAACCCTTGAGCCAATTCCGGTCGAGCTTGCCGTCTGCCTTCATGTGCCCGATGGCCGGCTCAATCGCGCTGCGCCGCCGGATCATTGCTCGCAGGCCGCGCGTGATACCGCGTCGCAAGCCAGGGTGATAGACCTTCACGCCGTCAACGGCGACGCCCTTGTAGCCGCGATCGACGACGGCGATCTCCGGCTGAACGTCGCTCAAGATCGCCGCCTGCTCCAACGCTTCGGCCAACGTGTGCCCGTCGTACGGATTGCCCGGCATCGAGCGCGCTCCGATTACCAGACCTTCCTTGTGCGTCGTCGTGATCGACACCTTCACCCCGAATTCGTACGGCTTGCGAGCTTTGCCTTTGGCCAGGCACTCGACTTCCGGCGCATGCAGCGCGTACAGCTTGTTCTTGTCTTCTGCTTCTGCGTGAGAATTCGCTTCGTGCGGCCAATCAGATCTTCCAGCGCCGCCCGACCTTGCTGAGCAACGCCGTCCAGTTGGCGCTCGACGTCGCGCATCACGCGCCCAACTCGCGAACGCAAAGTGCGCAGCGCCTTCTTCATCCGCTTGTACTGCTTCGCGTGCGCGTAGCGCCCGATCTGGCCTGCCAGACGCGGCGCTTCGCGGTTGTAGTTCTGCCGCAGCTTCAGTCCCTGCTCAGCGGCAGCCTTCACCAGATGTTCTCGGCAACGTTCGAGCAGGCGCGAATCGGTGGGATGCGCAATCGCTTTCTCCATCACCGTCGTATCAACGATCACCCGCTTCAGACTCGAAGTCTTGACGACGTTTGCGCGTTTGGCCGCTTCGATCGTCTCGGCCAGCAATTCTTCAACGCCGGCCTCGCCCAGGCGCTTCCTCCAGCGCGTCAGGCTCGACGGATCAATCGGCGGCTTCGTCTGCAAGTACGTCTCGCCCGTGAACACCTGATCGCGGTAGGAATACCGGTTACCCGATACCCCCCGCATAGATCCGAACGTGCCCAATTTAGGCATTCGGCTCCCACCTTGGGTGATTGACGGCAAATCGGCGATCTGGCCAAGCATGAAGAATCTGCGGTTGAGGCAGCCACTCGCCAGCCAGACGCTGTATACGCTGCCACGTCATCGTGTCCTTCTGACTGCGACGCCGGAGCGTCCGCCGCCAGATGTTCATAATGCCGTGCCTGAACGCACGCAACGCCCGGATGTTGGTCGGAACGGCATGGTAGGCAAAGTAGCCCCGAACGATCTGCGCCAGCCAGCGCCCTTGTGAGGCGATCGGCTCGTGCATGCGCAGACGCATTTGCTCCTTGACCTGCTTGAGCTTCGCGCGCAGCCGGTCCTTACGGCTCTTGCGTTTGAGCTGGAAGCTGCCGTTTCGTGACGTTCCACTTATGTGGGTGAAACCCAGATAAGCAAACGTCTCCGGCTTCGCCATACCCTTACGCCTTCGCCGCTCGGCGGCATACCGACCAAACTCCAGCAGACGGGTCTTCTCCGGGTGCAGCGTGAGGTCGAATTCCTCCATGCGTTGCCGCAATTCCTTCAACAGCAACAACGCATCTGCTTCGTACTGGAAGCCCACCACCGTATCGTCCGCGTAGCGCGACACAATGACCGTGCCGCGTGCCCGCTGACGCCGCCATCGCTCTATCCACAAATCAAAGACGTAGTGCAGGTAGATATTGGCAAGTAGGGGCGAGATCACTGAACCCTGGGGCGTACCGGCCTGTACCGCCAACAGCCGGCCATCATCCAGCACCCCGACATCGAGCCATTTACCGATCAGGCGAATGACTCTTGGGTCCGCTACCCGATGCTTCACGAAACGGATCAACCATTGCCTGTTGACGGTGTCGAAAAAGCTTCGGATGTCGGCGTCCAGAATCCAGTTCACCGGTCGCCACTGAATCGCTGCAGCAAGTGCGTCGAGCGCATCATGCTGGTTGCGACCCGGACGGAACCCGTACGAGAAGCCGAGAAAGTCTTCCTCATAGATGGCATTCAGTACATCCACCATCACGCTCTGCACAAGCTTGTCCTCCAGTGCCGCCACCCCCAAGGGCCTGAGACCACCATCGCCCTTGGGTATATAACGTCGCAACACCGGCAGGGCGCGATAGCTCCCTATGTGAACACGCCTGTGCAGGTCCCGGAGATTCCTCTCCAGTCCCGCTTCATAGCTGTGCCACGTCACGCCATCGACTCCCGGCGTCGCCTTACGTTTGAGCGCGTAGAACGCATCGCTCAACCGCTCGACTGTGACGTGGTGCATCAACGTCGTGAAACGCATCTTCTTATGCTGTTTCGCCAACTGCCGTACGCGATCCAGTCCCTGTGACACGCTTCCCCGGTTCTGCGCCCGGCACGTGCGATTCTGGTTCGCGTTTCCCTCGGTCCCCGCCCTTGGCTCCGCCCACTCCGCAGCCGGTTTCCCGACCTTGTTCGCAGGCTTCTTCGCTACTACGGCGGAGTCTGACTTCTCACGTCTGTGCATCATCGGCTTCGGCTCCTCGCCTTCCCGACGCGGGCCTGGCCAATACCGCTACAAAGCCAGGTCAGACGTGAGATCTCCCGGTTCCCGTGCAAGGCGCTTGCGTGCATGCCAGGTTCTACGACCACGCCGGATCGGCAGGCACTCGCGATGTCGCGCCCGCTCGTATTGCCTTCCACGTACTGGAGCGCGTCGGCATCCGGGATATAAACCATTTCGTGGCTCCATGGCTGGCCTGCACATTCCCCTACCGACGCTTCGCTGACCTCCTCACGGATGCCCGCGCACGGCTCGGGGGCGATGTGGCTCGCTATGCCTTCATCGTAGTGGACTCTCACCACCTACACCTTGCCGGTCTCCCGGCGCACCCAGTACGGGTTCTCCAGCCATTGCCAGACCACATCCTCATCCGACAGGTCGAAGGCATGCTGCAAATACAGCAGCCCCGCGATCAAACGCGGCGACGTTGCCGGTCGGCCGCGCTGCGACACAAAGCTCGCACTCATCGCCGCGTTCAACCGTTCCCAGTCGATCAGATCGGCAAGGCGAACCAACGGATGCTTCAAGTTGATCTGCTCGCGCAGCGGTTGGCGGAAGAAATCTCCCTCTGGCACCGGCGTCTTCGGACCCATCCACACCTCGTCAGGATTTGCAGGATTCACGCATCAATATGCTCGCTTCCTGCAAATCCAACAATACCGTTTCGGCTTCGCCGCCTTACTGGGCATACCTCGCAGGATTGTTCAGGACCGACTAATTAATGCGGCCGAATGAAAAAGGACGAGGAAATGCTTCTTTTCGGAACGTTCTCAGCATGAAGGGAACGTTTTCAAAAGTAAGCAACCGATCTCGCGGAAGCTTTCTAACAGAAAACGTTTTCCTGCCATTCAGGCGATGCTCTGTGGTTTCATCCCGAGCGAAGATCTTACAGAAAATCTTTCGCTGATTCAGTTACGAAATGTTACCGCGAAGCGGCTGAGGTATTCGAGACGCGGCCTTGCCTATCATTTTTGATAGTTGACAAATCGCGTGGTTGAAAATTCGTTTCGAGACAAATTCCGACTCATATTTGTAGTTCTTTGTTTTTTTCTGCCAACGCCGATTGAAATATGACCCACTGGGGCGTGCGGTCAAATTCTTGGACGGGTTTATGCCGCAATCCCGAGACTCTCGGGTATCCGCACGTTGCACGCGAGCTCGTGCGGCACCTATGGCTCGCCGCGTATCCATGCTTAACTGGAACGCGAAGGTGTGCACGTCGGCCGCAAACGACTCGCATGGCTCATGCGTCTGGCCGGCCTGTGCGGGGCTAGTCGCAGGCAATGGAAATGCACTACGCGGCAACGCGCGGGAGCACGGCGTGCCCCTGATCTGGTTCAGCGTCACTTCAACGCCGCGGCGCCGAACGTGCTGTGGCGTCAGCGCATTGCCAAGCTATAGGGCGTTCGCCTTGGCGTAGTCGATGGCGTTCTGATACTTTCTTCGTCACACTCTCGGCCCACTGGCCCGCTTGCTCCGGGCCGCTCCAGCACGGCACTTCTTTCGACCGTCTAGGCAGCGAACCCCGCCGAAGCCGGGTTCATGAGTTGCAACGCCAGAGTTTCCCTGCCTGACCTTCGCCTACGAAGCTACATGCGCCCTGAACTTCGTCGCGTCCTTCAATGATCATTCCCGATGCGCCAAATAGTCAATTTCTATTGACGCTCTAAGACAACACGATGCCGATTAATGTGCTCGATAAAAAAAATGATACATTACGATGACCACTATCAACGCGCAAATCCAACTAGAAACAAAACAAATGATAGAAATATACAAGCGCCTCCTCGCAATCACCCCGTCTGCATTCAAGTATCGATCCGAAAAAATCGATTTCCCGTTAGTGATCCGTGCATCAAAAACGGTTAGCCCTGGCTTTGGGCTGTTCGCCATTTTATATAAAAAGTAAGCAGCAGCTACGATCGCCCCCCCTGCAGTTAGGCATAGAAGCGCAAAACCCGCCGTCGCCAGACTAATAGCAACTCGCGCTACCGCGCCTTGCTGTGCCGCCAACGGTCCAGCATACAGTGAAGCCGTGATGACCATCCACAGAGCGATGGTTGCAGCCACGGCAAGAAGCTTCCTCGCTTCCATTTTCATACATGACACTCCTATCGCTCACTCATTTGCAGAACGCTTGCGAAAACCCAGACTGGATGTTACTTAGGCCTAATGTACATGTCCTCATATTTGTAATCGAACCCGTGCCGCCTGCGACCGCAGGAACCCCCTTGATTCCAACACTGCCGCCGACACCCGCGATTTTCCCGTCGACATACGTTGTCGACTCCCCCGCACCGAACGCGCCGATTGCGAACCCAAGATTGGCGTTCGAGGCTACACCCCGCAGATCAGCCGAGCCGCCTGTGTTGACAGCTCCCGATATCGATGCAGATGGGTCGAAACCATATCCTGTCCCATACGTTAGATAACCGCCAAAATCAAACGCGGAGTTGCCAAAACCGGGCGTGAGGTACACGCCGCCCCCCGCAGAGATGCCATATCCGAGGACCACTGTACCCCCCTGCCCCAACCGTCAACGTTACAGCAGGCAACGATACTGATCGAGTTGGCGGCAATCCGGCAGCGCACTCCGCGGTAATGCAGCCGTTTGACGCCGGAGCAAATGGTCCATACGGATCGAGGCTCGGAGCTGTCGCCTGCGCCGTAGACAGCGGATTCCAGCTATACGGCGAGGTGGCGCCCCCGGTATTCTGCGTAATGAGGTTTTGCAACGTCTGCGATGGCGTGACCAGCATAGACGGGTTCTGCACCATGTAGTTTCCCGTGCTATCCGTCACCAGCTTCATACCCGTCTTGTCAGAGAGCGCGCTCGCCGGCGTGTTCGCGTTTAGCGGCACGGCAACCGTTTTGAGCCGCCAACGCCCCTGCTTGGGTGTTCTGCCCCGCCAGACCTGCGGCGAGCCCGCCTATTATTGTCGACGCGCCGGCCAATGCTGCTACTTGTCCCGGCGACCACGCTATCGGATTGCCATTACTGTCCGTCGGATCCGGGATGAACGACGTAAAAGCCGCACTAGCCGCCCCGCCGATCGCCCCATATCCAACACCCGAGGCAACCTCCGACCGCAATGGCCCGCAGCGCTAGACGCGACGCGGCTTTGCGGGCCGTCATCGCCTAGGCGAGGTGCTGCGATGGGGATTTTTTGCCCAGAAGCGGTTTTTGGCCTTTAGATCCTGGGGCACTACCGCCCCAGCGCGTCGCCGTGCGTACCTCGCGCCGTGTAAAGCGAAGCGCCTCGCGCGTCTCGTCTCGGGCCTCGCATTCCTGTTTGACCCAATCCACCAACAACGTGAGCAATCGTCGCGTCTGCGGCGGCAGCTCATCGAGCGTGCGGCCCAGCACGTCATGCGCGATGCGGTTCGCCAGCGCAATATCCTCTCGCGTCACCTCGATGTATTCGATGCTCTGGCCTCGATGCTCGACTCGTCACCATCGTAGGCGATCAGCACACGGCGTGTGCCGTGGCGCTTAAGCGCGGCCCAATGATCCTCCGTGAACCCATTGACCCCATACGCCGCAATCACGTTGCGATAGCCCGCGCACCAGAACGTCATCGCGTCGATCAGCGCCTCACACACGATGATTTCCTTGTGCGCCACCAGCGCCGAGGCATTCCACACCCCGCGCAGCGGCGCGCCAAGGTACAAGTGCCTCACATCGTTGCGACCCAGCTTCGCATCCGCCGTGCGCCGTCCGTAAATAGGAAGCCCCTTGGGGGCGGACGGGAGGCAGGCTGCGAGCACGCAGCGAAGGCCGCAACGCGGCCGTAGCCCGCGCGCAGCAGACAGCCGGGAGGGCGGGGCTCATCACCCTTGCGCGCCAGCGCCATGCCCGTTCAGTCACATGCCTTCTACGCTGCTTCTATCGAGAACCAGGAGAACCAACGCACAGCCAAACCCGACATTTCTTATATGGTCGCCTCCCATTTGCAAGGAGATATTTTGCATTCGGCG